>NZ_OX030782.1:2352500-2650000 GCF_943733665.1 Aquimarina sp. Aq107
TCTTTTTTCGAATTCGGGTTTTCTCTTTGTCCAATCAATTATTTTAGCCAGTGCAAATTTACTTTTAGCAAACAGTCCCATACAGAAGCTGTCACAAATTTCCCAGTTTTCAAAGGTTTTTACCCATTTCTCCATCAGTTCTTCTGTAACATCATTAGGATCAAATAATTTACTACACAACAACCTACCTTCATATATTTTACTATCAAAAAGCTGCAAAGCAAGATCATTTCTACCATTTCCAATATCTTTCGCTAATTCTTTTAGATCTTTATGATATATGCCTAAGGAATTATGAGCTACAATTCCAAATTTCTTCTCTTTGAAAATTATCTTTTCAGGGTCTTTTAACTCATTAAGATATACTATTATTTCATCGTAAGTCACACTAAGTTTTTCTGTTCATTAGATTATTTATTCCTAATATTTTACAAAATAAAAGGAGGTTCTTTTTATTTTGTTTTCTTTTTCACCCAATCTATTATTAAGGTTAACGCCTTAGGAGAAAAAGTCTGTTCTATTTCGGCATATTCGCTTAATGAACCACTTTCTGATTCTTGAAAAAGATGATTTAGATTTTCTAAGGCTACAATTTCTACATCTTGGTTACCTCCTTTTGCAAGGGCATCTTTAATTCCGGTTAAATTTTCTTTTACTAAAACCTGCAGATCTTTATCTCCATTTAGAGCTAACACAGGAATATCAATTTCTTCCAAATATACTGCAGGTTGCGACCTAATAAAACTAGCTACTTCTGAACCAGTAATCTGTTCTACCAGCATTTTTCTTTGATTCTCTGGAAATAGTGCCCCATATTTATTAGAGTAATATGAATTAATACTGTCTTTTAATGAAATATTATCTAAGTCGGAATTCACTACTATATCATAAGCTTCCTTTACTACTTTCTGACCTTGTTGAATTTGTAATTCATTGATTCCAAGATTTCTTTCGAATGCAGCTTTTTGCAAAAGCATTAATTTATCTCCATTTATTCCTGGCGCAGCTAATAAAACTAAAAAATCTAAATCACCCCTTTCTACGGCAACTTTAGGAGCGACAATACCACCAATACTATGACCTATTAGTCCTATTTTAGAATTATTAAATTCCTTTCTTTCTTTTAAAAAATCTATTGCATACTTGACATCAGCGGCAGAGACATCTATAGTAACCGTATTAAAATCTCCTTCCGATTCGCCCACACCTCTTTCATCAAAACGAAATACAGCTATCCCGTTCTTTGTTAATTCATTTGCCAATACAAAATATGGTTTATGACCAAACATATCTCCATCTCTATTTTGTGCACCGCTACCACTAACTATAATAGCCAAAGGATAATTACTCTTCTCTTTTGGTACTGTTAGAGTTCCACTTAACTTCACGTTATCATCTTTATTAACAAATACTACATTTTCAGAATGATAATTGAATGGTGGTTTGGGTTCTTGAGGTCTATTTAATGTAATAGTTCCTTTTTTAAGGTTCAAAGGAATAGGGTGACCGCTTTGCGAAAAATTGCCAATAATCTCCATCTTATCATTAAGTCTTCCCTTATACTCTAGTTTAAGATCGGAAAATGAAATAGTTATTATTGAGTCTGTAAAAACTGTAGCTGAAGCTTTAGCACCACTTAATCCTTGTTTTAGAATGCTAAGTGTTGATACATAATCATTAGCAACCTTTTCTACATTAAAAGCTATTTCTAACTTATTTCCATTAACATTTACTTCTCCAATCCAATCCCCAGAAACATCTTGAGAAAACGAAAAAATCGTAAAAAAGAAAAAAGAGAAGATGATAAATATTCTATTCATTTGTGTGAATGTTTTATAAACTAAAATAGTATCTATTTTATACTCAACTAATTTATACTATTTTAATTAGTAAATAGTATGAACAAAAAAGAATGAATAAGACTCATTTTTTTTGTAAGCCGTTATGATACAATATTAATACTTTATGAAAAACTAAGAAAACAATATCCTATTACTAGTAAAGTTTTCTAATGAAAACTCTAGTACTTAATTAACAATTATTAAATATTTCCATTCTAGTTTTATAATAATATTTGTAAGAAAATAGCTTCATTTTATTATTTAATTAAAATAAAAATGTATTTTGCAGACATAAAATGTCATTTATCGTATAAATATCTATTCGGGCTTAAGAAATAAGTAGCAAACAATTTCTATTTGTTTTAGTATTTATCAAAATTGTAATACCATGAAAAGCAAGCCCCATGTATTTCTTTTATTTATCCTTGTCTTTATATCTCTGCATAGTTTTTCTCAACAAAAAGAATTGGATAGTATTATACCCTCTATAAAAAAAGCTTCCGATTCTAGTATTGTAGATTCTGGAACAAAGCATATTGAACAATTATTCAGGAAAAAAGAATTTAATCTTGGTTTGTTATATGGAGACAAGCTTTTAAAAAAAGCTGAAAAAATCGGATATGATAAAGGTATTGCCAATTGCCATAATCAGATTGGCAATATGTATAATCGAAAAGATGAGCCTGTTAAAGCAACATTGCATTATAATCAAGCCGAAATACATTTCAAGAAAGTTAATTTCTTAAGCGGACTGGCTATGGTAAATAATAATAAATCAAGTATCGAGCAAGAACAGGGAAATTTAGAAAAAAGCATTACTTATCTATTAGACGCAAATAAATATAATATGCTTTTAAACGATACTATAGGACTTTCTAGAACATATAATAATATTGGTAATTCCTACGCTATGCTAGGAAAATTTACACAGGCAAAAAAACATTATTTACAGTCTATTGATATAAAAAAGAAATATAAGTTAGCAAAAATAGGGACCAGTTTAAACAACCTAGCACTATTACATTTCAATGAAAAAATGATTGATAGTGCAAGATTGTATGTAAATGAAGCTTTAGAAATATGCAAAAAAAATGAGAATATACGAAGTGCATCTTTTTCTTATGAAATTATAGCCAAAATAGCTTTAGAAAAAAATAATTATGAATTAGCTAAAAAGTACTATGATTCATCTATGACCGCTGGAGTCCAATCAAAATGTAATAGGGCTATTATTAATTCTAATCTACAATTAGGATACATAGCAATAAAAACTGACGATCATATAAAAGCAGAAAAAATGCTTACCAAATCAAGAAATCAACTAATCAAAACTAATATCCCATCCCTTCTTTTAAAAAATTATAGGTATAGTGCACAATTAGATTCTGTACGAGGTAACTATGCTGGTGCTTTTGAATGGCAAAAAAAATATCAAAAGTTATCGGAAAGTAACTCAAAAAATCAAACCTCCCTGAAAATAACACAAGCTGAAAATCGATTTAAGGCTGAAATGGAACAACTTAAGCTCATTGATGCGCAAGAAAAAAGTGCACTGAAGGCAGAAGAAGAGTTATTTAGATATCAGATAATAAATTACATTATACTAGGAATTCTAATATTTCTAACGATTTTCTTATTATATATCATAAAAGCTAGAAAAGAAAGAAAAAAATATATCAAGCAGTTAGATGAATCTAATCAAGTAAAAAACAAACTTTTTTCTATTATTTCACACGACCTTAAAAACGAAATACACGGATTAAACTCAAGCCTTAATCTCTTGAAAGAAAACGGATTATCAATAGATGAATTTAAAGAAATTATTCCTCTATTAGCCAATAGAACCCACCAGACTTCTATTATGCTAACAAATCTATTAAATTGGTCTAAATCGCAAATGAAAGAATTAAATGCAAAACCAACTTCTTTTGATATAACAGAAGTGATTAGCAATAAATTTATGTTTTTCAATCCCAAAGCAAGACAAAAAAACATTAAACTAATTAACAACTTATCTAGCACTCTAGTCTATGCCGATAAAGATATGTTTTCTATTGTATCCCAAAACTTAATGGCAAATGCTATTAAATTTTGTAATCCAGGAGATTCAATAACGTTATTCTCTAAACCAAAAGGAGATTTTTATCAAATTGGATTTAAAGATACTGGTGTTGGTATTGATCCTAATAACATTAGAAAACTATTTGCCGAAGATACATTTACTACAAACGGAACCCAACAAGAAACAGGAACTGGTTTAGGGTTAAGGATATGCAAAGAACTGATTGATCTCAATAAAGGAATGATTGACGTAGAAAGTAATCCTGGAGAAGGAAGCATATTTTATATCACATTACCTATGGCTTCTTAAACTTTATTGATAAATAGATAAAATATACTTTATAAAAAAACTCTCCTTTACGCTATAAAAAAATTATAGCGTAAAGGAGAGTTTTTCGTGCATCTTATATTACAAATTCGATTTACGCAGAATTACGACTTGCGTTAATATTTCCAAATAATGAACGGGTCACCATTTTTTCATAAATTTCTAAATCTTCTGCATCTTTTCCAGTTCTATTAATGTCCTGAATTTTCTTTAATGCATATTGCTGAATTGTAAGTAATGGTAATACAATATTTTCTCTAATATCGATAGAAGCTTTACCTGCTGGCTCATTCTCCATTAACTCAGAATATCCTGTTAACTTTAACAATAAACGCTTAGTGAGCTCATATTCATCATGTATAATATTCCAAAAAGCACCGTATTCTTCATCTTCTTTCATATATGCAGTTAACTGAAAAAATGATTTAGTCAAACTCATCATACTATTGCCTAACAACGCTCTAAAAAAAGCTGATTCCTTATACAGGTTTGTTATTTTGTCAAATTCGTCTCTATCTTCAAACTTTTTCAAAGCTGTTCCAACTCCATAAAACCCAGGAACATTCTGTTTTAACTGACTCCAACTACCAACAAATGGTATTGCTCTTAAGTCTCCAAAATCTAAACTACTACTTTTACTACGCTTAGATGGACGACTACCAATATTAGCTTTTCCATAATATTTAAGCGTACTCATATGCTCTAAATATGGTAAAAACTTAGGATGGTTTTTAAAATCCACATAGGTTTGATAACTAATATCTGCCAATTCTTGCATCGTTTCTTTATTCTCTTTAGAAAAAAGATTGGCTTCGTTTGCTGTTAGTTGATTTTCTACTCCAGCTCCTAACAATTGTTCTAAATTATATTGACAAGAATCTAGTGTTCCGAAATTAGAACTAATGGTTTGTCCTTGGACCGTTATTTGAATTTGTTCATCTTCGACCGTTGGACCAAGAGATGCATAAAATTGATTAGTATTTCCTCCTCCTCTAGCTGGTGGACCACCTCGACCATCAAAGAATATTACTTTTACATCATATTTTCTAGAAATCTCCGTAAGTGCTTCTTTAGCTTTAAAAATACCCCAGTTAGCCATCAAGTATCCTCCATCCTTAGTACCATCAGAGAAACCTAACATAATAGTTTGTTTCATTCCACGGCTTTTTAGATGTTCCATATAAACTGGGTTGCTATATAATGTCTCCATCACTTGGTGAGATACACGAAGATCTGGAACAGTTTCGAACAACGGTATAACATCAACAGTAGGGTTTTCCCAATCACACAATCTAATCATAGCAAAAGCTTCCATGACATTAAGAACACTACCATTATTACTAATTATGTAACGATTTGATCCACGTTCTCCATTATTTTCTTGTATGGTTTTAATTGCATAAATAGATTCTATTGTAGCTCTAGCCATATCATTATCTAATACAGAAGGATCTAATTTTCCAGTTACATTAGATAGCACCGTTATTTGTTCTTCGTCTGATAATGTTTCGTAATCTTCTGGAAAAAAACCTAATCCTAATTCATTAGTTTTCTTTACAATCTCAGTAAGTACACCGTGATGCACTCTAGAATCTTGCCTGATATCTAAAGTTCCAAAATGGAATCCAAAAATCTTTACTTTATTAATTAAATCTTGTAATTCTTCTAAAAATAAGGATTGATGCTTATTTATCAATTCTTCTCTTACTTCTAACAAACCATTCATTAACGTATCTATAGATAAAGGTTCTGCGGTTTTTGCATAGTAGAAATTATCATATAACGCAGATTCTAAAACCCCTAATTTATCTTGTAGATTTCCAAAGGTAATTCTACGTTTTAACTTACGCATATCTCTATAATAATTAATTAATATAGTTTTACGTAAACGTTTTGCAACTTTAAGCGTTGTTTCTGTGGTTACAAACGGATTTCCATCTCTATCTCCTCCAGGCCAAAAACCTAAGTTTATTAGATCATTTTCTAGATCTTCTCCTTTAAATATATCTTGTTGGATATAGTTATAAATAGTCCCTACAGAATGATAGAATACATTTTCTAAATACCATATAAGACTAACAGCTTCGTCATATGGTGTAGGTTTTTCTTTTTTGAAAAACGCTGTTTTACCCAACTGTGCTAATAATCTTTTAATTAACTGAGAATCATTATCTCTAATTGCTGTATCAAGATCATGAATAATACCTAATACAGTACCTGGATAAAATTGTGTAGGATGCGCTGTTAATGTAGGTCTAATCTTAAACCTTCTTAAATAATCTTTTAGTTCCTCTAATTGTCCTTTTGCTTGCGCCTCTTCTTTAATACTTCTTAGTGTACCTCTTCCATCCATATTATTAACGATTGGAAACGCTGCATCTTCTATTGCATCAAATAATACTACCTGACGCTCTATATACTGGATAAATCTAAACAACAAATCATGTTTATCCTTGTTTGAAGGATCATCTTGATAAGATGTAAAAAAATTTTCTACTATCTCTGTAGGGTTCATCTTTTGATCATACCCTTTTTCACAAACTTCCTTAAAAAGAGGTAATAATACACCTGTATTGGTGATTTCATCAAAAGGTAATGTAATAAATATACTATTGTATATTTGATATTTAGTAAGAACGTTGTGGTTAAAACGATCTATTTTTGGTTGTCTTGCCATAATTGTGGTTACGAATATGGTTGATTAATAATTATTTTACATTAAAAAACCCTCTAAGATGATTTCCTAAAGGGTTTATATGTTTTAATACGATTGCCCTTTACAAATCTTGGAAAATAGAATGCATTAAGCGTTTTTTATCATTAATACTTTCCTCTAATGATATCATAGTTTCCGTACGGTATACTCCATCAATATCATCTAACTGAAAAATAATGTCTTTCGCATGATTCGTATCTTTTGCTCTTACTTTACAAAAGATATTAAACTTCCCGGTTGTAATGTGAGCTACTGTCACAAAAGGAATCTCTTTAATTCTCTGTAATACAAATTTAGTTTGTGAAGTATTCTGAAGATATATCCCTACATAAGCGATAAAAGAATACCCTAATTTTTTATAATCTAATGTTAATGAAGAACCTTCAATAATTCCAGCTTCTTCCATTTTCTTTACACGTACGTGTACGGTTCCTGCAGAAATAAGTAATTTTTTTGCGATATCCGTAAATGGGGTACGAGTATTTTCGATCAACATGTCTAGTATTTGGTGATCTACTTCGTCTAATTTAAATTTTGCCATAGTAATTCTAATAAATTTTCCCGATTAATTACATTGCAAAAATAACAGAAAAATTATCTATTCATACATTTTTTTTCAACTTTTTCTTAATTCTGTTGAGAATAATTCATCATTTAACTTGAATTTTAACAACTCATTTTCCGGAAGTACCTCTACTGTAACGTTTTCGTTAAATATCACTCTTTTATTACCGATAATTTCTCTATGACCATAAACATTTCGTAAATCATCAATTTTAACAATTTTTGGAATGAATTTAATATCATTTTGGGATAATTCTTCAGTATACTGGATGGCGATATCAACATTCTTATTATTCAGAATAACATCTCTAATGATGATATCATAAAAACATTTCCCATTTTCTGGAATATTAAAATAAGCTTGATGTTTACTCCCTAGCACATCATTCATTGAAATATATCGAATGGATGTTACCAATGCATAAAAAATATAAACTCTAGTAGTATCTCGTGTATAATCGTTTTTATAATGTCCAGCTTCAAATAAAATAGTAGGAACACCTAAATCTGATAATGTATCTCCAACACAATTTATATTAAAACCATCATCATATCTACCAATACCATTAGGAATGCACTTTTGTAATACAGAATTCATTTCTGCAATAATCTCCATAGCTATTTTACGAGACTTGGTAATTGTACGATCCTTATCACCAGCAGGTGATAGAAAAGAAACAGTAGCAGGTATATCTGTTGTTCCTACACTAAAAATAGTACGTTGTCCGTGTAAATTGAATGCGAAATCTGGTTTGATCTTATCAATTACATTTCTCAATATTACACTTTCCTTTTGACTCCTATCCTGAGCGTCTCTATTAAGATCAATCTGATTATGATTAAGCCTAGTATAAGCTTTTGCACCATCAGGGCTTAATATAGGTATTATATATAAGGTACAAGAAGCTAATATTTGTTCTGAAACTTCATTAGAGTCATCGGATAGCATATTCAAAAAATCGAACATCGATTTTGTAGTTGTACTTTCATTTCCGTGCATCTGTGACCAGAACAACAATTTTTTGGGACCATTGCCGACTTTAATAAGATGTATAGGAGCTTCATTTTCTGAGACACCTAACTGCTCCACGTTCATTCTACTAGAAAGATTATCTATTAACGGACCTATATGACCCAAATGTATATAACGTCCTAATAACGTTGATTCTTTGTATTTAGTAAATAAACGAGATAATTCATTAATATCCATAAGCATATAAAAGAACCAAAATTACTACTGTTTACCGAAGATTCATAACAAATAGCTTAGTTTTTACAGATGTAAACCTAAGCCGGATTTACAATTGTAAATAAGTGCTATTTACAGATGTAAACATCGAGAAAATGATGTTTGTTTAAGATGTTAAACAGAAATTTAAATCATGGAATCAAAATGTTATAGAAGTAACCTAATTACTAGTAAACATATTATAAATAACTGTATTTCAAATATAAAAAGATATTCACCTATAGTATTAGTTTAATATTAGTTTTGTTTATTACTATTAAAGTTACAATTGTAAACTGTTGTTTTCTAACGTTTGTTTACCTTTGTAACATATCAATAATTATAAAATCGTTTACAATGGTAAACACTGCAGCTTTTGGAAAAAGAATCCAAGAAATCATGAAATTTTATCACGTTTCAGCCTCAGGATTTGCGGATGCTATGGGGGTTGGACGCTCTTCTATTTCTCATATTTTATCTGGCAGAAACAAACCTAGTCTAGATTTTGTTATGAGAATTACGGAAGCTTATCCTGAAGCAGAATTATATTGGCTCCTATACGGGCAAGGATCTTTTCCTAAGTCAAAAATCCCTAAACAAGAACAAGAAAATCCTAAGCAAAAAGAGCCTATAACTCCTACTCCAATAATATCATCTACCGAAACGGAATCAGAACAAGACCTATTTTCGCATTCTAATAATGATACACCTTTACCCAAGGATGCTCCAGAAGAAACAATAGCACCAATAATTAAAACTAATTCGACAAATAAAAATATTAGCCAGATAGTCTTTTTTTATAAGGATGGTACTTTCGACGTTTATAAGAATTAAATATCTTAACAACTTTTATACTGGTTACTGTAAAATCTGTTGAAATAGATTTATTTTCGTTTCTCGTTATTATACTTTTATGAAACGATTTATTTTTTTATTATTTATCTCTGCTCTGTTTACAGGATGTTACCAACAAAAACGCGACTGTACAGAATTTCAAACAGGAACGTTTGAATTTGAGACATATCTAAACGGAGAACTTGCTAAAACCACATTTGTACGTAATGACTCTATAGAGATTGATTATTTTCAAGGTAAAAGTGATACTGCAAGTATACGCTGGATTAATGATTGTGAGTATATCGTAAAAAAACTTCATCCTAAAAATATGGCTGAAGAAAAAGCTATACACATGAAAATATTAACTACCGAAAAAGACACATATACTTTTGAATATGGTCTTGTAGGTGTTAAAAAAAATAAACAAAGAGGAACTGCTAAAAAAATTAAATAATGTTTGAAATTTTCGCAACGGCAGATGCTTGGATAGCATTGTTAACATTAACCTTTTTAGAAATTGTATTAGGAATTGATAATATTATATTTATTTCATTAGCTTCTAGCAAATTACCAGATCAAGAACAAAAAAAAGCTACAAACATCGGTTTGTTATTAGCTATGGTAATGAGGATTGTTTTGTTATTTGGTATTTCTCTACTTGTAGCAATGGAGGCTCCTTTTTGGCACATCAACCTTCCTTGGATAGAGGCCGGAATTAGTGGTCAATCCCTAATATTATTTGGAGGAGGAATATTCTTATTATACAAAAGTGTTCATGAAATCCATGAAAAAGTAGATGAAAAAGGAGAAGAAGAGAAAGAAATACAAAAAAAAAGTTCGAGTTCTTTATCTAAAGCTATTATTCAGATTACATTAATTAATGTAGTTTTCTCTTTTGATTCTATACTTACTGCCGTTGGTATGACGAATGGATTGAGTGATAATCCAACAGACGCTTTGATTATCATGATTATTGCGGTCGTTATTTCTGTTTTAATCATGATGTTGTTTGCTACTCCTGTTGGTCGTTTTGTAAACAAACACCCTTCTATCCAGATTCTTGGACTATCTTTCTTAATTTTAATTGGATTTATGTTGATAGCCGAAGCTGCACATCTAGCACATTTACAGATATTTGATTCTGAAGTAGGGACTATACCAAAAGGATATTTATATTTTACTATTGCATTTTCGTTATTTGTGGAGTTTATCAACTTTAAATTACGGAAAAAAGGAAAATTAAGTAACCAAGAGAGCTAGTTTTACAACTTATAAATCAAGAATGAGTAAACTAAAAGAATTACAAGATCGTAGTCATACTACATGCGAATTATGTGGTGCTACTGATAATTTATCAATATATGATATCCCAGAATCTCCAAATGTAGGATTAGACTCTAGTATTCTTACTTGCTCTATTTGTAAAGATCAAATCGAAAATATTCTTACAGTGGATCCTAATCATTGGCGCTGTCTTAATGATAGCATGTGGAGTCAAGTCCCTGGTGTACAGGTTATGGCGTATAGAATGCTTCATAGATTAAAATCTGAAGGATGGCCACAAGATCTTATTGATATGTTATATCTGGACGATGATACTTTAGCATGGGCTAAAGCTACAGGAGAAGGTGATGATGAAAGTACTAAGATTAAGCATTTAGACTCTAATGGAGCTTTACTTAATGCAGGTGACAGTGTGGTTTTAATAAAAGATCTAAATGTTAAAGGGGCTAATTTTACTGCGAAAAGAGGAACTGCTGTTCGTAATATTTCTTTAGTCCACGACAACCCTGAACATATAGAAGGAAAAGTAAGTGGTCAACATATTGTTATTTTAACCAAGTTTGTAAAAAAGTCTTAATTGATTATATTCTTAATCAAGAAACTAGAAAAATTTTATTTAAATTTTAAGTAAAAAAAATATTCAATATCCTCAATAATTTTTGTTTTTCATAGTTATTAAAGAATTTTGCTTTGTTTTACTCAATTAACTAATTACCTTAAGTAAATCGCTCTAATCTGCTAAAAATCAATTTTTTGAAACAAAAATTAATTACAATGAACTTATTTTACAAATCAACATTTCGAATTATCCTTCCATTTTTATTTTTAATCTTTTCTCTTGGAAATACTAAAGCACAGACCTATTGTATACAATCAGGGTCAGAACAAATTACCGGAGAAGAAGATGGGTTTAGATATGAGTTATGGAATCAAAATTCTCAAGGAACTGCTTGTATGACATTAGGTAATGAAGCATTATTTAGTGGAGAATGGGATGGTATATTAAACTATTTAGCGAGAAGAGGATTAGGATACAATCAAACACAAGAGCATCAAGAAATAGGAAACTTTTTTACCACTTATAACTGTAATTACAACCCTTCTACTTCCTCGGGGAACTCTTATCTATCTATTTACGGATGGACTATTGATCCACTTGTAGAATATTATATTATTGAAGATTGGCGAAATTGGATTCCATCAATGGCAGATGGAGCTGTATTAAAAAAATCTTTTGAAATAAATGGAAGCGTTTACGATGTTTACGAAAACACTAGAGTAAATCAACCTTCGATTGTGGGGAACACTACTTTTCAACAATATTTTAGTATCAGAAGAGACACAAGAAATAGTGGTACAATAGATATCTCTGAGCATTTTAAGCAATGGGAATCTATTGATATGAATTTAGGAAAACTACATGAAGTGTCTTTTGTTGTAGAAGGATACCAAAGTAGTGGTAGTTTTGAGTTTAACGAACTTGATATATTTATAGATAATACCACGCTTGGAATAAATGATATAGATAATCCCAATTCTTATTTTGAGATTTACCCTAATCCAGCGATTGATGAAGCTTATATAAAGTTTAAAAAAACTAACACAACTAAAAAACTTAAAATCTATGATACTTCAGGTAAAATAGTGTTATCAAAAAACTATGACCACACAGAGAACATAGCAAAAATTTCTAATTTAACAAAAGGTGTTTACTTTGTTTCATTAAACATCAATAATCAAAAGGTAGTAGATAAATTAATCATCTATTAAAAAAAGAAAAATCATTATCGAGTACATTTTAGTTTTCGATAATGATTTTTCTTTTTTAAAATAAACTTGTCTGCTCCCCATCTCCGTCATCTTCTTCGTTATCAAGTGAAACCCCACTACCCGTCTCATTTCCAGATATTTTAGAATCTGGTGTTATAGATTCTTCTCCTACTACCTCTATTTCTTCTGTCGGAATCTCATCTGGCTCTTCATAAGGTAAAGAGTCTAATAAATTAATCTGCCTTACTTTCTCTGTAGTTAATTGATTTCCTTGCGCCTTGATCCCTTTTACTGAAATAAAGTCTTCTAAACTTATTTCATCATTAGGTTTTTGTTCTTTTCCTCTAAGTTTATTATATACTATTTCTGCGACAGGTCTATGGTCTGTGGAAACAATTTCTAAAAATGATTTTTGGTGATCGGAAATAATCGTTTCTTCTCTATCCGAGTTTTCTACTAAAAATCGTTTCACATAATAACGTTCCTTTTCTCCATCCCAGTAAATAGCAGAAACTGGTTTCATCGGTTTCCATTTCTCCAAAACAATCATGTCCGAATCAAAATGGACTGTAATTTCAGGAATAATAGTTTTTACAATTCCTTTTTGGTTAATAATCAGTAACCTATCTTCTCCTTTAAACTCTCCTAAAAGTTCTCCTCTTCCATCAACATTTAGTCTCCTAACTGTATCGTCAAACCATATTTTACGAGGTTTTAGAGTAGATACACCTTGCTCTTTTAGTTCGATTTTTTTGATATTGTATTTAGTTACAATATTTCCCTTTACTCCTCTACCTTTTATTAATAGGTCAGAAAAATCAAGGTCAAATTTAAGCTTCTTAATACTTCCCGCTTGACGAAGAAAAATAGTAATCACCTCTGCTTCACCATTAGGATTTGCAGTGAAGTAAGTTGCTTTTGAACCCTTTTTACCTTGCGTTAAATCATATTCCTTATCTCTTGTAACCCCGGTAACAGCAAAACGTTTGACATAAGATGGACCTCCTCTACCATCTTGATAAATCATATTATAGATAGTTCGCTTATCCTTCTTTTTAAAGACTGCAACATGAATAATGTCTTTCCCTACAAAAGTTTTAGCATCCACTTTTGTTATCATCATTTTACCATCTGCCATAAAACAAATAATATCATCAATATCAGAACAATCCGTTACATATTCATTTTTACGTAATGACGTACCTACAAAACCTTCTTCTCTATTTACATATAGTTTTGTGTTTCTGATAACCACTTTGGTAGCCTCGATATCATCAAAAATTCTGATTTCGGTTTTACGCTCTCTTCCTTTACCATATGTATCTTTTAATCTCTTAAAGTAAGAAATAGCATATTCTACCAGATGCTCTAAATGATGTTTAACCTGCGCTATATCATCCTCTAACGCTTCAATCTTTTGTTGCGCCTTATCAATATCAAATTTTGAGATCCTTTTAATTCTAATCTCTGTTAAACGCACAATATCCTCTTCAGTAACTGCACGTTTTAGGTGTTTTATATGAGGTCGCAACCCCTTATCAATCGCCTGTATTACTCCTTCCCAAGTTTCTTCCTCTTCAATTTCGCGATAAATACGGTTTTCGATAAAAATTCGTTCTAATGAAGCAAAATGCCATTGCTCTTGCAATTCATTTAATTGAATCTCCAACTCTTTTTTAAGCAGTTCTAAGGTATTATCTGTAGAACGTTTTAACATTTCGGAAACTCCTATAAAATTAGGACGACTATTCTCTTCAATAACACATCCTAATGGCGAAATTGACGATTCGCAATTGGTAAAGGCATATAATGCATCAATAGTTTTATCTGGAGAAATACCACCTGGTAAATGCACTAATATCTCTACTTCTGCAGCAGTATTATCCTCTATTTTTTTTATTTTAATCTTACCTTTATCGTTAGCTTTAAGGATAGAATCTATTAAACTAGAGGTTGTAGTGGAGAAAGGTATCTCATTTATAACCAGTGTATTCTTATCTAATTGAGAGATTTTTGCACGTACTCTAACTTTTCCTCCACGATTACCATCATTGTAGTTAGTAAAATCGGCTATTCCCGCTGTTGGAAAATCCGGCAGTATTGTAAAACGTTTTCCTTGTAAATGTTTTATTGAAGCTTCTATCAGTTCAATAAAATTATGAGGAAGAATTTTAGTACTCAATCCTACTGCAATACCTTCGGCACCTTGAGCAAGAAGTAATGGAAACTTTACAGGAAGATTTATTGGTTCCTTTTTCCTACCATCATAAGATAATTGCCAATCGGTAACTTTTGGATTATAAACAACATCTAAAGCAAATTTTGATAAACGCGCTTCAATATATCTAGATGCGGCGGCTCTATCACCGGTAAGAATATTACCCCAGTTACCTTGCATATCGATTAACAGATCTCGTTGTCCAATCTGTACCATAGCATCAGCAATACTTGCATCACCATGTGGATGATACTGCATCGTATGCCCTACAATATTTGCAACCTTATTATATCTCCCATCATCCAAATCTTTCATAGAATGAAGAATTCTTCGTTGCACAGGTTTTAATCCATCTTCTATTGCTGGGACTGCACGTTCTAAGATTACATAAGATGCGTAATCCAAAAACCAGTCTTTATACATCCCAGTAACTTTGGTAATCACTTCCTGAGGTTGATGATCCTCTGGGGTTAATTCATTATGTAATTCTTCGTTTTCGTTTTCTATATCCATACCTTTTTCTGGGGCACTTTTTTGTATTCCTTTAGTACTACTCTTCTACTGCGTCTAATTCTACCTTTAAATTTTCAATAATAAACTCTTGTCTACTAGGTGTATTTTTTCCCATATAAAAAGACAGTAGCTCTTCTATAGACTTATCTTTATCTAACATTACAGGATCTAAACGAATATCATCTCCAATAAAATGAACAAACTCATCTGGAGATATTTCTCCTAACCCCTTAAATCGAGTAATTTCAGGCTTTCCAGACAATTTTTCAATAGCATCTCTTCTTTCCTGCTCAGAATAACAATAGATGGTTTCTTTTTTATTTCGTACTCTAAAAAGTGGTGTTTGAAGAATATACAAATGACCTTCTTTAATTACTTCTGGAAAAAATTGAAGAAAAAATGTAATTAATAACAACCTTATGTGCATTCCATCGACATCGGCATCAGTAGCAATTACAATATTATTATATCTAAGATCTTCTAAGGACTCTTCTATATTTAATGCTGCTTGTAATAAATTAAACTCTTCATTTTCATACACAATTTTTTTACTCATATTGTAGCTATTTAGTGGTTTCCCACGTAAGCTAAATACGGCTTGTGTATTTACGTCTCTCGATTTTGTTATTGATCCACTTGCAGAATCTCCCTCGGTTATAAATAAGGTACTCTCTAAATTCCTGTCTTTTTTACTATCAGTAAGATGAACTCGACAATCTCTTAATTTTTTATTATGTAAACTTGCTTTTTTTGCTCGTTCACGAGCCAGTTTACGTATACCAGATAAATCTTTTCGTTCTCGCTCTGCTTGTAGTATTTTTCTTTGTAGTGCCTCTGCTACATCTGAATTTTTATGTAGAAAATTATCTAATTTCGTTTTTACAAAATCATTGATGTAGGTTCTAACAGTTGGCAAATCTCCACCCATTTCAGTAGAACCTAACTTCGTTTTTGTCTGACTTTCAAAAACGGGCTCCATTACTTTTATACTAATAGCAGAAACAATTGATTTACGAATATCACTAGCCTCATAATTTTTTCCGTAAAACTCTCTAATTGTCTTAACTACAGCTTCTCTAAAAGCTGCTTGATGTGTTCCACCTTGTGTAGTATGTTGCCCATTTACAAAAGAATGATACTCTTCGCTATACTGAGTTTTACTATGCGTAATTGCTATTTCTATATCATTACCTAATAAATGAATAATAGGATACAATCTATCATCTTCATTAATATTATCTGAAAGCAGGTCTTTTAATCCATTTTCTGAAAAATATTTTTCTCCATTAAAAATGATGGTCAACCCAGGATTTAGATACACATAGTTTTTAAGCATCTTCGCCACATACTCCGTTCGATACTTATAATGTTTGAAAATTGTATTATCGGGAACGAAAGAAACTTTTGTTCCTCTTCGTCTAGAGGTTTCGTCTAGAGTATCTTGATTCGTAAGGTTTCCTTTTTCAAATTCTGCAGATGCAGATTTTCCATCTCTAGTAGATTCTACTCTAAAATACGTAGATAAGGCATTAACAGCTTTTGTACCAACACCATTTAACCCAACAGACTTTTTAAATGCTCTTGAATCGTATTTTCCACCAGTATTCATTTTAGAAACTACATCTACAACTTTACCTAAAGGGATTCCACGTCCATAATCTCTAACAATTACTTTATCTCCCTGTATTGAAATCTCAATGGTTTTACCCGCGCCCATAACATATTCATCAATAGAATTGTCAAGCACTTCTTTTAATAAAATATAGATTCCATCATCAGCTGAAGATCCATCACCTAATTTTCCAATATACATTCCAGGTCGCATACGGATATGCTCTTTCCAATCGAGGGATCGTATATTATCTTCGGTATATTTAGTTTCCTTACTCATAAAATTTTAGGTAGAATGCTTGCTAATATAAGATTTCACTTACTAAATTGAAATAGTCCTCTTACAAAGTAATTAACAATTCTAAATAAGTTTTTGTTGATTATTTGAACTACAATGGATTAATTAAAAAATTGATCGATATTATTAGTAAAAACCCTTATCATACTTTTCTAAAGTATGATTTAATATTATAAAATACTTATTCTTTATATCTTATACATCTAAATTAAAAATAGTGTTTCTACTAAACTAAGTTGTTAGGTTTCTAAAAAAAAGCATCTTGATAAAAATTAAAAAAAATACAAGCTTAAATATTTCTACATCGAAAAAACTTACTCTAGAAAAAAATAAAACCATTATAATTATCGAAACCAACAGACTAATACTGCGTAAACTACAAGTTTCTGATGCAGAAAAGTTCTTTTCATTAAATTCTGATCCTGAAGTTTTAAAATACACAGGTGATTATCCTTTTTTATCGATTGAAGATGCAAAATCCTTTTTAAAAAATTATCAAGAGTATAATATGAATGGGTATGGACGCTGGGCTGTATTACTTAAAGAAACAAATGATTTTATTGGCTGGTGTGGTCTTAAACGAAACGAAGATGGAGATATTGATATCGGTTTTCGTTTTTTTAGAAATAAATGGAATAAAGGATATGCGACAGAATCTTCAATAGCCGTATTAGCATATGGATTTACTCAATTAGGTATTAAAGAAATTATTGCAAGAGTGGCATCAGAAAACAAAGCTTCCATTAAAGTTTTGGAAAAAATAGGCATGATGTTTTGGAAAAAAAGCGACTGTAAAGGAATCCCCAACGCCCTATTTTTCAAAATCGATAAATCTGATTTTCAAAATATTGTGCGCAAATAAAAAAGGTGACCTACCGTATAGATCACCTTTTAAAAATCTCAATTTTTCAATTTCAATATTATTTTAAATCAAATCGATCTAAATCCATAACTTTAGACCAGGCTGACACAAAATCATTAACAAACTTTTCATTAGCATCTTCTGAAGCATATACCTCAGCAACTGCTCTTAATTCTGTATTAGAACCAAAAATAAGATCAGCTCTAGTACCTGTGAATTTAGTTACTCCTGTTCTACGATCACTACCTTCAAACAGTGTGTCATCCTTAGATATAGGTTTCCAAGTATAAGTAAAATCTAAAATATTCTTAAAGAAGTCATTCGTTAATGCATCGTCGCTATCTGTAAACACACCATTATTGGAACCATCATAATTAGCATCTAACACTCTTAAACCTCCAACAAGAACTGTCATTTCAGGAATAGATAATGTTAGTAACTGAGCACGATCAATTAATAATTCTTCTGCAGCTAATTTTAAATCACCTCTTAAGTAATTTCTAAATCCATCAGCTAAAGGTTCTAAATGTCCAAATGATTCTACATCTGTTTGTTCTTGAGAAGCATCTCCTCTACCACTTGTAAAAGGCACGTTTACATCGAAACCAGCATTTTTAGCTGCTAGTTCTACACCTACATTACCTCCAAGAACAATTAAATCAGCTATAGAAACATCTCCAGAAAAATCTTTTTGTATACCTTCGTAAACACTTAAAACTTCTGATAAAGCTTTAGGATTATTTACTTCCCAGCTTCTCTGTGGTTCTAAACGAAGACGCCCTCCATTAGCTCCTCCACGATTATCAGAACCTCTAAATGTAGAGGCAGATGCCCAAGCTGTAGTAACTAATTGCGAAACGGTAAGACCAGAAACCGAAATCATATTTTTTAAAGATGCAATATCTGAATCTTTAAGACTCTTACCTGCTGGAATTGGATCTTGCCAAATTAGTTCTTCATTAGGAACTTCTGGACCTAAATAACGAGAAACAGGCCCCATATCTCTATGTGTCAATTTATACCACGCTCTAATAAAAGCATCTTCAAACTCTTCTGGGTTATTACGAAAACGCTGAGAAATCTTTAAATAATCAGGATCCATTTTTAATGCCATATCGGCATCAGTCATCATTAAAGCTTGTCTCTTCGAAGCATCACCTGCAGTTGGTGCTGTAGGAGCTCCAGAATCCGCAGTTGGAGTCCATTGATTTGCTCCTGCTGGACTTTTTGTTTGTTCCCAATCATAATCCAATAATACTTTGAAAAAATCATAATCCCATTTATCCGGATTAGGTGTCCAAGCACCTTCTAAACCACTAGTAATAGCATCATCTAATACTCCTGTTCCATATGTATTTTTCCAACCTAAACTCATCTCTTGAATAGAAGCTCCGTGTGGTTCAACACCCACATATTTATCTGGGTCTGCAGCACCATGAGCCTTTCCAAAAGTATGACCTCCAGCTGTAATCGCAACAGTTTCTTCGTCATTCATCGCCATTCTACCAAACGTTTCTTTCATAAGTTTAGCCGTTCCTAAAGGATCAGACGAGCCATTGGGACCTTCTGGATTCACGTAAATTAACCCCATATGAGCCGCACCAAGATACCCTTCGAGATCGCCATCCGCGAAACGTTCTTTATTAGCTAACCATTCTGTTTCATCACCCCAATAAACATCTTGTTCTGGTTCCCATACATCTGCTCTTCCTCCAGCAAACCCAAACGTTTTTAAACCCATAGATTCTATTGCGCAATTCCCTGCAAGAATCATTAAATCCGCCCAAGAAATCTTTTTACCATATTTCTGTTTAATCGGCCATAGCAGTAATCGTGCTTTATCCAAGTTTCCATTATCTGGCCAACTATTTAACGGCGCAAAACGTTGATTACCTGTACCTGCTCCTCCTCTACCATCACCAACTCTATAAGTACCCGCACTATGCCATGCCATTCGGACCATTAAACCTCCATAATGACCATAATCTGCAGGCCACCAATCTTGAGAGTCTGTCATTAAAGCCACTACATCTGCTTTAAGTTCTTCATAATTAACACTATTAAATGCCTTCGCATAATCAAAATCACCACCCATAGGATTAGACTTTGATCCATTTTGACGAAGAATATTTAATTTTAATTCATTTGGCCACCAATCTCTATTTGATGTACCCGCGCCCGCGCTTTCTTTTTGAGGTCCACCCATAAATGGGCATTTACTGATGTCTCCTCCGTTTTGTGAATTATCCATAATATCTATTGAGTTTTAAAGTATGTGTTACCAAATTTAATGAATTGCATTTCTATTGCATATAGATTAATTATATATTTAAATGAATTAACAATAAATAAAATCTATACCACATGAATTAAAACAAAACTTGCGTAACCGAATGATTACATTTATATTTGTAACCAATCAGTTACATATTAATAATGAGAAGAGATGTTTTTCAAGCCATTGCAGATCCCGTTAGAAGAGATATTATCTCTTTACTGGCAGAACAAGCACTATCTATTAATGCCATTGCTGAAAAATTTGATATTAGTCGACCTGCTATCTCTAAACATATAAAGATCCTAGAAGAATGTGGAATTATATCAATAAATAAAAAAGGTAGAGAAAGATATTGTCTAATTCAGCCTAAAAACCTTGTTCCTGCATTCCTATGGATAGATCAATACAAAAATTTATGGGAAGAAAAATTAGACTCTTTTGAAGAATATTTAAATAAACTACAATCTAAAAACCAAAGAAAATGAATGATTTGAACAAACGTACATTATCATTAACCAGAACCTTTAATGCTCCGATAGAATTAGTTTGGGAAGCTTGGACGCAACCTGAACATATAGCTCAATGGTGGGGCCCAAAAGGAATGAAAACTAAAGTTATCTCTCACGATTTTAGTGTTGGAGGAACATGGAAATATTCAATGTTAATGCCCGATGGTAATGAATTTATCTCAGAAGGTGTCTACATCGAAATCATAGAGCATAAAAAAATATCGTCATCCGCTAATTTTAAACCAATGACAGAAGGAGTAGAAATACAAGCGCTGTTTGAAAAGGATGGAGATAAAACTAATTTTACTTTTAATGTAGTCCACCCTACTGAAGAATATTGTCAACAACAAGAAAAAATGGGCTTTATGAACGGTTGGGGATCTGTTTTCGATAGACTTAAAGATTTTGTTGAAACCACATAATATTAATTATTCAACAGATTTCATTATTTCTATTATAGTAATAACTTAAATGTAAGATATCCTTCTTAGCCACTTCTTCTGTATTCTAAAAAACTATACCTTTAACAAAAATTGCTAAATCTAAGATATAATAACAGGTATTAGAGTGTATGGAAAAAGAAAACTATTCGGAAATATCTTCAAATGAAAACAAAAAGTATGACACCATAATTATTGGATCAGGTGCTGGTGGGCTTTCTGCCGCAATTTGTCTAGCTCGTTCTGGTCAAAAAGTTTTAGTACTAGAACAACACGATGTTCCTGGAGGATGGTGTCATAGTTTTTATCTTAACGGATATCGTTATACTCCCGGAGTTCATTACGTTGGTTTACTAAATAAGGGAGAATCCACGAGTACTCTTTATGAAGGTTTGGGAATTGCGAATGATATTTCTTTTTTCAGAATGAATCCTGAAGCTTACGAACATTGTTGGATTGGTGATGAGCGAATTGATATGCCGGCAGGATACGAGAATATCAAAAAAACACTAAGTGAAAAGTTTCCTGAAGAAGAAAAAGGAATCTCCAGTTATTTAAAACTAGTTAGCGATGTTTGTTATGAATTACAATTAATTCCCAAAGTAAAAGGTTTCTGGGCGCATCTAACCATACCATTCCGAACTAAAAACATGGGGAAGTACAGTGTATTTAGTCTTCGAAAAGTTATTAAAAAACACATTAAAAGTCCATTACTTAGAGCTGTATTAAACATACAAATTGGTGATCACGGATTACCTCCAGGACAAGCAAGTTTCCCTTTACACGCAGCAGTTATGGGGCATTATTCTAGCGGTGGCTATTACCCTATTGGTGGTGGTGGCGCTTTAGTAAAAGCTATGACAAAAACCCTAAAAAAACATCAAGGAGAAATAAGAACTAGTGAAAAAGTAAAACAAATATTACTAGAAGGCAATAAGAAAAAGAAAGCGATTGGAGTACAATTAGAAAATGGAGAACAAGTTTTTGCAAAAAGAATTATTTCTAATGCCGATCCAGGAAAAACATTTATTGATTTAATTGGAAGAGAACATATTAGTAAAAAGCTTAATAAACGTTTAAATAAAACTAAATATTCTTGTACTTCATTAATGCTATTCCTAACAGTCGATATGGATGTGCGCAAAGCTGGTTTGGACTCCGGGAATATTTGGATGATGGCGCACGAGGATCTTGATGCTTTATTTGAAGAAACTCAAAAAATTAATATTTTAGAAGGTGATACTTTTCCTGGAATGTTTATCAGTTGCACTACACTTAAGGATCCTATAAGTTTTGATGGTAGATACCACACTATAGAGGCCATCACTTATATTAACCATGAATCCTTTAATCAATTTAAGAATGAAAATAGCAGACGTTCTGAAGCCTATTTAGATTTTAAAGATCAACTAATGTCTAAGATGATTAAAACTCTAGAGATAGTTATTCCTGGAATAGAAAGTAAGATTGTACAAAAGGAATTAGGA
The DNA here is from genome assembly GCF_943733665.1 of Aquimarina sp. Aq107. Classification (NCBI taxonomy): domain Bacteria; kingdom Pseudomonadati; phylum Bacteroidota; class Flavobacteriia; order Flavobacteriales; family Flavobacteriaceae; genus Aquimarina; species Aquimarina sp. Aq107. The sequence continues at coordinate 2,375,346 of NZ_OX030782.1, forward strand.
ACACCGATTACCAATGAATATTATATTAATTCTACCAATGGCTGTGTTTATGGAACAGAAAAAAGTTTTTGGCAGATAGGACCTTTTGCTTATAAAGCAAAAAGCGAAATAGAGAACCTCTATTTATGTGGAGCCAGTGTTTTATCTCATGGTGTTGCTGGAGCTGGCTATTCTGGTGTGGAAACTGCCGCAAAAATTCTAAAATGCAGACAAGAAGACCTTATACAGCCTGATGATTCGCAAGAAATTAAAATTTATGAGGCTGAAGATGATTCTGAATATCCTGATTGGATGAGGAAAAAGATTAAAGTTAAAAGGGATCGTCTAGCAGCTGGAGTGGATGGGTTTCCTGAAACTTAATCTTAAAAAAAGATTTCAAATTAAATATAAAAATCTTTTAATAAAAAAACGGATCAATTTGATCCGTTTTTTTATTCTTTTATACTTTTGAACTATCCTTTTAGCCAAGAATTTCGTAATTCTAATTGTGCTTTTGTTGGATTTTCGGTATCACTTAAAGCTTTCCCTTTAGTATAGGATTTGGTAAGATTTGTTTTTATTATAATTTCTTTTCCTTCTCTATCCAATTTTACCTCTACCTCATCACCTACTTTCCATTGTAGAGTTCCTTGTAAGACAGAATTTGCATTTAACAAAGTTAATTCTGTTCCATTGATCTCCTTTATTACATCAAATGGCTGTACTCCATTATCCGCCCAGAAACTATTTTCGGTAACTTCTTCTGTAAAAAATATAGTTTTCTTATCCTGATCTCCTCCAACTATGATAGAACTACCGTTTCTTACATAATCTGTTTCAATATTTTTTTCACCCACTGAAAGACCTACTTTCTTGAAAAAATCGTTATAATTAATAGGAGTATCTCCAACTACATGTGTATTTAAGAACTCTCCAATAGATGGATAGGTCATTTCAACGATTTCTTCAATTATTTTATCATCCTCAAAAGGTTTATTTTTACCATATTTTAGGGATAGTTCCTTCATTAGAGATAAAATCCCTCGATTTCCTTTGCTTTCTTCTCGTATAAGTATATCAATACACATACCTATCAAAGCTCCTTTTTCATAAACATTTGCATAATTCTTTGCATAAGGTTCGTTTAATATGTTTTCACTCATTACAGTAAAACTCATCGCATCATCATATAAGTTAGCAGATTCAATTTTACCCATCATCTTAGTATAAAACTCTTCTTCTCCAACTAAATCTTGGTTTATCTGAAAAACACTAGCAAAATACTCTGTAACTCCTTCATACATCCATAAATGTTTAGAAAAAGTAGGATCGTTATAATCGAAATAGTGTACATCTTCTGAGTGAACACTTAAAGGTGTTACGATGTGAAAAAACTCATGAGATACTACATCTATCATTGCAGATGCCAATGCATCTTCTGGTATAGCTTCTGGCAATACCACTACAGTAGATGTGTGATGCTCCAACGCTCCGAAACCGGTAGGAGCAGTCTGCGACTGAGGCGCCAGATATAAATAAATATCATATCTTGGAGTACTATCAATATCTCCCAAATACTTTTTCTGGGCCTTCATCATTTTAAAAACAGTTTCTTTAATTCCAGCTGCAGTGTATGTTTTGTTTGGAGAATATACGCTTAAAACGATTTTAATTCCTCCTACTTCAAACTCTTCTACATCTAATTTACCGTACATCATAGGGTTGTCGGTAATATCAAAATATCTTGCAGCAAAATATTTATCAACTGTAACCGTACCATCCTCGCTTTTTTCAGAACCAACATTTTGTAAAGCAGAAGTTCGTTGCATTGTAGTAGGAGCTTTTACTTCTAATGCATATTGGTTATTTTTTAAAACATCAAAATACCCTATAAACCCGTGTAAGTTTAATACAAAATTATCTTCTTCAATATTAGTACCAGAAGGAGAAAAAGGCGTCCCTACTGCTGTATTTTCAATATCATAAGTGTCATTAACTTCATATACAATCTTATCCAGTTGTTTCGCATTTGCTATCAACCAAGTATTTGTATCAACCTTTTCTGTTTTTAGTTCGGCTCCATTATAATCTAATGCTCTAAAACCGTCTACAAACTTTCCGAAATCACTAACGGCATATGTCCCTTGAACAACCTTTGGAAGATAATATTTAACAGTATCTTGTATAAACCGTCCTGGATTAATTACGACAGGAACTTTATCATCTGTAACCTGTGTTAAATCAACCTCTGTACTTATTGGAACTTTAGAAGCAATCCCATTTTTTTGATTAACTGATCCACATCCAATTAGCATGACGCTAATGGTCAATGACAATAATACTTTTTTCATTTATTCAATTGTTTATAATGCTAGACGCAAAAAATTAGTGAGCGTTACAACTTTGGTCATGCAAAATATATAAATTGTATAGACTTTAACCTATTTTTGGACATTATTTACTTATACCTATCACTTTGGATATTAATATTGATACAACCAGAATACGACTTTCTGAGGATCCGAGATCATTTAACCTATCAAAACCTACCATACTATTTTTACACGATTCCTTAGGATGTATAGAGCTTTGGAGAGATTTTCCAAACAAAATAAAAAAGTCTACAAACTTTAATGTACTTTCTTATGATCGTCAGGGATATGGAAAATCAGAAAGGTTTTCAGAAACTAAAAGAAGTAAAGATTATCTTAAAAAGGAAGCTGAAATATTAGCCCGATTAATTGATATCCTAGAGTTAAGAAAAGTTATACTTTTTGGTCATAGTGATGGAGGCACTATTGCATTACTTACAGCTTCTTTGTATCCTAAAAAAGTAACTGGTATTATTACCGAAGGAGCACATGTATTTGTAGAAAAAGAAACTTTACAAGGAATTCGCGAAGCCAAAATTGCTTATAAAACAACCAATCTAAAAGATAAGCTTACTAAATATCATCGGAATAATACAGAGGATGTATTTAGAATGTGGGCAGAGACTTGGTTATCTCCTTCTTTTCTGGATTGGAATATTGAAAATTATCTTTCAAACATACAGTGCCCTTCTCTAATTATTCAAGGAGAAAATGATGAGTACGGAACTTTAGAACAAGTCTATAGTATTGTTCAAAAAACTTCTGGAAAATCTGAGTCTTTAATCATCTCTAATATTGGGCACACTCCGCACAAGGAAACTCCAGCATTAGTAATAGATAAAACGACAAACTTTGTCCTAAATTTATAAATTCGTGGCAATACCCTACTCCAAAAACACCTGAAATCTAATATTTGAGTAAATAAATCTCTATTTTTGAGTGTCATATAAAACTCAAAAAAAATATTATGAAATTCATCAAATCATTTTTTATTATACTGTTTTTGGGCTCAGTATTAAATGCCCAAGAAAATTTAGAATATCAAAAACCTGTAAAGGAAATCCTAGATTTGGTAGATGTGCCACTCGCACCATCTATACGTATTGATCAGAAAGGAGAACATATGATTTTTCTATATCGAGATGGATATAAAACTATCGCAGAATTATCAGAAAAAGAAATGCGTTTAGCAGGATTAAGAATTAATCCAAAAACAAATATTTCTAGTCGTACAAATTACTATAACAATATTAAGACAAAGAAAATAGATGGAGAGCCTGTACAAGTGACTGGATTACCAACTAACCCCAGAATATCCAATATATCCTGGTCTCCTAATCAAACTAAAGCTGCGTTTACAAATACGAGTGGCAATGGCGTTGAATTATGGATTTTAGATATAAAAAGTAATAAGGCTAATAAGATAACAGATGCCACATTAAATGCTAATATTGGTTCTCCGTTTAGATGGTTTAAGGATAATTCTTCTTTATTAGTAAAGTTTCTACCTAATAAAAAGAAAGATCTAATAAACGTAGATGAAGCAATTCCATCTGGACCTACCATTTCTATTAGTGAAGGTACAAAAGCGCAGAATAGAACCTATCAAGATCTTTTAAAAAATCCAAATGATGAGTATAATTTTGAGCAATTAGCAACTTCAGAAATATTTAAAGTAAATCTTGATGGTACTAAGAAATCTTGGTCTAAAACAGGAATGATACGTAATTATTCTTTTTCTCCTGATGGAAACTATGTAATGGTCACTGAAATACAGAAACCATTTTCGTATTTAGTTCCTTATTATCGTTTTCCTCAAGAAACTACTATTTATAAAAGTACTGGTGAAGTTTTTAAGACTGTTAATAAAGTTCCTATTGATGAAGTACGCCCTAAAGGTTTTATGTCTGCTAGAATAGGAAAAAGATCTATGAGTTGGAGAGCTGACAAACCAGCAACATTAATTTGGGCGGAAGCCTTAGATAAAGGTGACCCAAATGTAGAAGTAGAATATAGAGATGAAGTTTTTGAACAAGATGCTCCTTTCGAAAACACACCTAAATCAATACTAAAAACGATCAATAGATATAGCGGAATACAATGGAGTTCTGACAAAAACATAGCTTTTGCTTATGATTATTGGTGGAATACTAGAAACACTAAAACTTATGTTTTTAATCCAAATAAGTCTTCTGAAAAACCAGAAATAATACACGATAGAAATTACCAAGACAGATATAATGATCCTGGAAACTTCGTAACTTCTAAAAATGAATTTGGACGTTCTGTAGTAGACATTAATAAAGAGAATGTATACTTAATGGGAGATGGATTTAGTAAAGAGGGTCAATTTCCTTTTATCGATAAATTAAACCTAAAAAGTAACGCTAAAAAAAGAGTTTATAAGTCGACTTATACAGATAAAGTCGAAAGTATAAATGGTGCAATTAATCTTACAAAAGGAGAATTTCTTGTTCGTTTAGAATCACCTAGTGAATATCCTAACTATTATATAAGAAATATAAACGCTAAGGACCAAGTAAAACAAATTACCAATTTTGCTAATCCTTTTGCGGCGCTACAAGGTGTGCATAAAGAAGTTATCAAATATAAAAGAGATGATGGATTAGAATTATCGGGTACCTTGTACTTACCTATTGGATATGATAAAACAAAAAAGGAAAAAATGCCAATGATTTTATGGGCATATCCTGAAGAATTTAAAGATAAAAAAAGTGCTTCGCAATCAACTTCTAATCCAAATGAATTTACTTATCCTTGGTGGGGTTCTATGGTGTATTGGGTTACCAGAGGATACGTAGTATTGGATGACGCTTCTTTCCCTATTGTAGGAGAAGGTGATGAAGAACCTAATGATTCTTTTAGAAAACAATTGGTCGCTAATGCAAAAGCTGCAATTGATGCAGTAGATAACTTAGGTCTTATTGATAGAACTCGTGTAGCTGTTGGTGGACATTCATATGGAGCCTTTATGACTGCTAACCTATTATCACATTCTAATCTTTTTGCTGCTGGTATTGCCAGAAGTGGTGCGTATAATAGAACACTAACACCTTTTGGATTCCAAAGTGAAGAAAGAAGTTATTGGGAAGCTCCCGAAGTTTATAATACAATGTCACCTTTTATGCACGCTGATAAGATGAAGACTCCTCTTCTTCTTATACACGGAAAAGCGGATAATAACTCCGGAACTTATCCATTACAGAGCGAGCGCTATTTTAATGCTCTAAAAGGATTAGGAGCTACAGCAAGACTTATCATGTTACCTAAAGAAAGTCATGGATACAGAGCTAAGGAATCTATTTTACATCTTTTATGGGAACAAGATCAATGGCTTGATAAATACGTAAAAAATAAAAAAATAAAAATTCCGGAAGGAACCAACTAATTATATATAATGCTGTCAGAGAAATGTCTTTTTTTCTGACAGCATTTATCTTTTAAGACTAAGGGATCAGGTTTTTTGATATGATATCTCTAAGATCATTTTTATTTAATGGCTTATTAATGATATCATTCATTCCTATTGCAAGACATTCCTCTTGTACTTCTCCCAACTCGGCAGCTGTTAGTGCTATTATAGGAGTTGTTTGATCAAATTCTCTAATTCTTTTGGTTGCCTCACTACCATTAAGATATGGCATATTAAGGTCCATCAAAATTAGGTCAAAATCTTCCTTTTTAACCATTTGTATAGCATTGAATCCATTTTCTACTATAACACAATCGTATCCTATTAAACTTAATAAATTCTTAGTAACTATTTGATTAATTTTATTATCCTCTGCTACTAAAATTCTTCGGTATACATTAGTGGCTCCTTTATTTCGATCACTAGGAGATTGATCCTCTCCATCTTCTAAAATCTCTAACTGTAAATCAAAATAGAATTTTGTGCCTCTACCTTCATTACTTTCTAAGTAGACTTTGCTGTCCATCATTTGTAATAGATTCTTCACAATGGAAAGGCCTAAACCAGTTCCTTCTAGATTATTTGATTCTCTATCAACTTGAGAAAATTTCTCAAACACAAAATCTTTTTTGTCTTCTGGGATCCCAACACCACTATCCTCTACTTCGTATCTAATCTGTATTGTGTTATTTTCTTTACTTAATATTTTAATTCTAAGCCATATTTTACCATTTTCAGTAAACTTTGATGCGTTTCCTATAAGGTTAATCAGAATTTCTGATAATCTAAGTGAATCTACATTAAGAGAATCTGGTAAATCATTTGGAACTTCTAAAATAAGTTGGTTATCTTTACTTTTAGCTTGATACTCAAATGAATTGAGTAAGTTTTGAGAAAGCTTAAATAAATTTGTTGGAGTTTTTGCTAACCTTACTTTATTAGATTCTATCTTACTAATTTGTAATACATTGTTTATCAAGTTTAAAAGATAATCACCCGAAAACTTTAATGAACCTAATAGTTGTCGATGTTTCTCCAAAACATCTTCATCTTCAAGTAACAAGGAAGTAATGCCTACTACACCATAAAGTGGTGTTCTTAGTTCATGACTTACGGTAGATATAAACTGAGATTTAACTTGAGTAAGCTTTTCTGCCTCGGCTTTTGCCTCTACAAGCTCTACATTTTTATCTTTTAATACATCATTTAATTTTTTCTTTGATCTATATCCTATATACAAAAAGAATGCAGTAGCGAATAAAAATATTAACCCTGCAACCGAAATAATATTAATCGTTCTATTGTTTTTAGCCATTTTGGCCTGATATTCTCTTTCTGTTTTTGCTATTTCTAATTCGCGCTCATACTCATCAACGCTAAAACTAACTCTTGCAACTTCTATTTGTTTCAAGGTTTCCTTGTTATAGACTTTATCTTTATACTCTTGATAACGTTTAATATCTTTATAAGCTTCTCCTAATTTACTTTGTTTTTCATACATTTCGGCCCTAGCTTCATAAATATAAGATAACTCTAATAGCATGTTATGTCTTTCTGCTATTCGGAGAGATTCTTGAAAAAACTCTTCAGCCTCTTCCAGATTATCTTTACCTAGTGCTAATTTTCCTTTTAGATAATATACCTCGCAATATCCTTCTACATCTTTGTTTTCTACAACCAATTTTTGAGCCTCTTCTAAATAAGGAATCGCCTTATCGTAATCTTTTGCATCTACATAAGTCCAAGCTAAATTAATTATAGGGGTCATATACTCTTCTGAATTCTTGAGTAGTTTCCCTAACTCTGTAGCATTATTATAATAAATCAATGAGCTTTCTAAATTTTTATAACCATCAGAATACACATTTCCTAAACCATTATTATTCCATAAAATCAATAATGAATCATTTGCTTTTTCAGCATACTTTAGGGACTTTCTGTAATATTGCTCTGCATTTTTATAATCAACTAATATTTGATAATTATATGCCATTAAATAATATGCTTCTGCCTTATAATGATCATCATCTAATTCATGAGCATAATTAGCGGCTTTAATAGCATACTCTAATGATTCTTTAACCTTGTACTCAAATGTTAAATTATTCGATGTTTCTATTAAATATTGTAAACTATCATTAATAGGGAATTTGGACTCTTGCTGACCACGAATCAGAAATGGAATAGAGAATATTAGATATGCAAATAACAATTTTTTCCTCAAAATATGCAGTTTTGATTAACTAGCAGAGATACTAAATTATGCTATAATTTACCAACAAAAATGATTAATATCCTATGTTAATTTACTAAAAAAAGTAGAATATATATTGATTTATTGCTTTAAGATTAAAATAAACAAATAAATGATTGATGGTTTTCACTTTTTTCTTGTAGTAATATAAATCCCAAAAATTACAATCCCTGCTCCTATTATCTGTAGTATAGATAGACTTTCTTCTAAAATAAAAAATGCTAACAATATTGTTGATACAGGGCCCAAACTCCCAATGATTGCTACATTAGAAGCTCCTAAACGAGCTATTGCAGAAGAAATAAGATATGACGGAATTATTGTAGAGAAAAAAGCCATTAAAACACTAAGCACATATACTTCAGAAGAATAGCTTAAAATATCACTTCTATCAAAAATTAAATATTGGGAAATAATACATAAAGAAGATATAATCATTGCATAAGAGGTGAAAACAACAACTCCGAACTTTGGTATTAACCAGCCACTACCGACTAAATAAATAGCATACGTAAGTGCGCTTAAAAAAATTAGAACCACTCCTGAAAGAAGGTTCGGAATATCTAATTGAAGTTCTTGCCAAAACGTAATTAATACTCCTACATATGTAATTAATATAGCAACTAGTTGTTGTTTTGTTATTTTATGTTTTAGAAATACTCTAGAAATTATTAGCACTAAAGTTGGATATACAAATAAAATTATCCGCTCTAATCCCGCTTTAATATATTGTAATCCAAGAAAATCAAAATAGCTAGCTAAATAGTATCCAATAAAACCAAAAAACACAATCCACAAATAATCTTTTCTCTTAATATTTTCTGGAGAAGCAGGTTTATTAAATTGTGCTATAATTATATACACAGGCAGAGAGAATGACATCCTAAACAACAACAAATGCTCTGAAGTTACCTGATATTTATAAGCCATTTTTACCATAACTGCTTTGGCAGAAAATAAAATAACTCCAATAATTGCTAGTATTATACCTAATGAGATTTGTTTAGATTTTTGCATTCAGTAAAATTAATCACAATATCTTTTGCAGGTATTACACACATTTAGCAAAATTACGATGTCCAACAAAAAACCCCTTGAAAGTTTTCAAGAGGTTTTTCAATAAAAATAATATCTAAATATCTTTATACATTAAATAAGAAATGCATTACATCTCCATCATTTACAATATATCCTTTTCCTTCTACGCCTAACTTTCCAGCTTCTTTTACTTTAGATTCACTTCCAAAAGAAACGTAATCATCATATTTAATAACTTCCGCTCGAATAAATCCTTTCTCAAAATCTGTATGAATAACACCAGCTGCTTGCGGAGCTGTAGCACCAATAGGAATTGTCCAAGCTCTTACTTCTTTTACGCCCGCTGTAAAATATGTTTGTTGATTTAACAATTTATAGGCAGCTCTTATTAAAACTGATGACCCTGGTTCTTCTAACCCCATATCCTGAAGAAACATTTGCCTTTCTTCATAATCTTCGAGCTCAGTGATATCAGCTTCTGTTCCGACAGCAAGAATAATTACTTCAGCATTTTCTGTTGATACAGCTTCCTTTACCCGTTTTACGTGATCATTACCATTCACTGCAGCACTTTCGTCTACATTACATACATACAATACTGGTTTATCAGTTATAAACTGTAATGGTTTTACAAACTCTGCATGATCATCTTCAGAAACTTCAATAGCTCTAACTGAAGATCCTGCCTCCAAACCATCTTTTAACTTTAATAATATTGCTTCTTCTTTCTGTGCTTCTTTATTACCAGTTTTAGCGGCTCTCTTTATCTTATCTAATTTCTTTTCGAGAGTTTCTAAATCTTTTAATTGTAATTCTATATCTATAGTTTCCTTATCACGAATTGGGTCTATTGATCCATCAACATGAACTATATTATCATTATCAAAACAACGTAGCACGTGGATAATTGCATCAGTTTCTCTTATATTTCCTAAAAACTGATTTCCTAAACCTTCTCCTTTACTGGCTCCTTTTACTAATCCAGCAATATCAACAATCTCTACTGTTGCAGGTATAACACGTTCAGGGTTTACCAATTCTTCCAGTTTTTCCAATCTTGGATCAGGCACATTAACAACACCTATATTAGGTTCTATTGTACAAAATGGAAAGTTCGCACTTTGCGCTTTTGCATTAGATAAACAATTAAAAAGTGTTGATTTTCCTACGTTTGGTAATCCAACTATTCCTGCTTTCATATTAATATAACATAACAGCAAATATGATATTTGCTTGAATTTTTGAGAGTGCAAAGATAATGGTATTAACACATAGTATACAAATACTAGTTAAAGAGATTCCATAATTAAAATAAATATTAATAATCAATGCATAAGATTGAATCCTTCATAATTCATAACTATACAAAATGTTCTCCTTACATTTTTGTAATTTTACAATACCAAATAGATAAACCAATGAAAACTTTTAACAACATTATTGTAATAATTCTCTTATTTTCTGGCTTTATAACATATGCGCAATCTGAAGAAAATAATAATGAAGAAGAAAAAAAGACAGAAACTAAACCTAAAGAAAATTCTTCTGAAGAAGTAGTGACAAAAATTATTAGAATTAAAGGTGCTAATGGAGAAGAAAAGGTAATAAAACAACAACAAGTAATTACCAAAAAAAGTGAGGTTACACTTAATCCAAATGAAGAAGATGATGAAACTAACAGAACCGCAGTTTACACTCCCGAAAAGGTATCCGTAAAAAATGCTGGAACTACCTCTAACGAGAAAATATATAGTAGTGTTCCAGATGGTACAGGATATATATTAACACTTATTGATGAACAAGGAGAAAAAATATCCAAAGCGAAACTACTTTCTAATGGTTATTATATAATAAACAGTGGTATCAAAGATAATTGTTTAGGACATTTTGATGAATCTAAAAATCTAGTTCTAGAAACCTATGATACTGTTAAGGATTCTGTTATTACCCTCACCTATAAATTGAAATAAGTTTGTTTTCTCTAGATTTATATATAAAAATATATCAAGTTTAAAATTCGCTAAACGTATCTATGATTAATTTTCTATCCGATTAATATATCATTGACTATTTTTAAAATAAAAAACCGCTTAATTAAATTAAGCGGTTCTTTAAAACTATCAAATCAATTTATATTAATTGTCAGGAGATACCTGTAGATCTCTAATCAATACCTGACCATAAACATTAGAGTTTTCATGGCTACTACTAGTTGATTGTAAATAACAACCTGCTTTGAAATAGTTCTCATTAGCATTACCTATATCTACAGATTCAAATAATTCTTCAATTCTATTACCACTATTGTTTAAGTTATATAATCTCACAACTCCATTACTCATTGTTAACTCAAAATAGTATTCAGTATCCATTTGCATATTGAAATTAATGGTTCTTCCACTTCCTTCTATCTCTTCAGTAACATATCCTAATATTCTTAAATCAACAGATCCTGAATTTTGACCACCATTACCTTGAACTTGAACTCTAATAACATCATCATAAGAATCATCTCTCTCATGGATTTGACCAAACGCTAATTTACCAGAAGGTGGTAAATCTTCAATCTTAAATCTCCATTTCATAGAGTGTTCTGTATTGGTATTACCATTCCAATAACCATCTCCACCATTAATTATCTCTCTTAACTCAGATCTAGGGTTACTAGATCCTCCAGAGGTAGGGTTTCCTGGATAACATCTAAAGGCTGCATATCCATCTTTTTCGAAAAAGAAATGACTTTCATTTTTACTTGCATTATCTGCATAATTTAAACCGTTATCATTACTCCCAACACTTAAATTTCCACTAAAACCATTCAATTTCCAACCACTACCAATAATACTAGATGCAGTTCCACCTGTTGGTGGAGGTGGAGGATTAATTGTACCTCCTACTTCCGTAAAAAACCATTTTTGACTATTCCACCCATTGTATGCCCACTGATCTGCATTACTTCCATTAGATGTCCCTCCTACTCGTAAACTTTTTCCACTATCTCTATTTTTAAGTCTAAAATATCCATTTCCTACAGAAAGTATTTGCCACTGTTGATGTGTGGTACCCTGATATGCCCATTGCTGAACATTAGCTCCGTTAGAATTATTACCTCCAGACACTTCTAATGATTTACCACTATCTACACCTTTTAAACGTACGTAACCATTGCCAACAGAAAGTATTTCCCATTGTCTATGAGTAGCAGTTGTATTAGCGTTGGTTCCCCATACTTGAAGATTTGCACCATTATTATTACTTCCAGCGGCAATGTCTAATGTGCGACCACTTTTTAAATTTGTAATAGTGTAAATTTTGCCTACTACAGGCGTAGCTTTTGCTTCGAGAGATTCATCTGTAATCATAGAATCCTCTGAATCAATAAATTCTTCATTTTCACAAGAAATTCCAACCAATATCAAAGTAAAGGCTAGGAAAATTTTAGTAAAAAAACGCAAACCGGATGCATCTTTTTTTCTACGAAAAGTTTTCATAATTGTTTGTTTTGAGTTATTCATAATATTTGTGTTAAATATTTGGTATACCAATAATAAAATTGGTTGACCAATTTAGTTGTCACAATAATAATGATTTATTAACACAACTCAAACGTTTTCGTAAAATATTTATAATTTATTATTGATATTGTTAAAATTTTAACCAAAATAACATTGAATTCATATATTTTTGTACTAAATATTGATATAAATATTTTCAAATTAATTAGATAAGCTATCTAAAATTCTGAATAACATATAATTACAACATAAAAAAGACCGCTTAATAATTAAGCGGTCTTAATACTCTTTAATTTTAAAATAAATTAATTATCTGGGGATACTTGTAAATCTTTAACCAGTACTTCACCATAATCACTAGAATCATCATGACTACTACTTGTAGATTGTAAATAACAACCAGCCTTAAAATAGTTTTCATTAGCATTACCTATATTAATGGATTGAAATAACTCTTCTATTCTATCTCCATTATTATTAAGGTTATATAAAGTTACCACTCCATTACTCATTGTTAGTTCAAAATAATACTCCGTATCCAAACTCATATCAAAATCAATTGTTCTTCCTTCACGATCTTCAACTTTCTCTGTTACATATCCTAATATTCTCAAATCTACTTCTCCTGAACTTTGCCCAGCATCCCCTTGCACTTGAACTCTTATAACATCATCATAAAAATCATCTCTTTCATGAATTTGACCAAAAGCTAATTTTCCAGAAGGAGGTAAATTTTCGACTCTAAATCTCCACTTCATGGAGTACTCAGTATTTGTATTTCCATTCCAATAACCATCTCCGCCATTTATCACTTCCCTTAACTCAGATCTTGGATTGCTCGAACCTCCAGAAGAAGGATTTCCTGGATAACACCTAAATGCTGCAAATCCATCCTTCTCAAAGAAAAAGTGACTTTCATTTTTACTCGCATTATCTGCATAATCCAATCCATTATCACTACTACCAATTGCTAAAGAACCGGTAAATCCATTTAGCTTCCATCCAGGTCCGATAATACTAGCAGCTGTTCCTCCTGGTGGTGGTGGACCCTGTGGTGTTGCATTTATAACTTTACTAGCAGAAACGTTACCTGAATTATCTACCGCAACTACAGTAAATGCATAAGAAGTACCATTAATCAAATTATTAATTGTCACACTTTCTCCAAAAGAAGTTACCTCTCCTCCATCATATGTAATTCGTACATTATTGAAATCAGAATCTCCAGGATTATTCCAATTTAAAGCAACAGAACTATTACCAGCTACTGCATTTAACTCTGATACTGACCCAGGAGGAATTGTATCATCGTCATCTTCATCGCTATCTTCATCGTTTCCATAAATTTCAGTTTCTATAATACTATTCCAACTATTTTTAGAATTACCAAAACTGGATATTCTTACGTACCTAGCATCAACATCTTCAAAATCAAAAGTTTCTAATCCTTCTGTTGTTCCGCTACTGCCGATAGTTTTAGCATCAAATACTGTAGTTAATGAAGAGGTAGAATTACCCACTCTAATTTTAAAATAAGCTTCTCTTTCATCTCCTTTAAACCAAGCTATTTTTACACTTGATACAGTTTTTACTATACCTAGATCATAAGTAATATACTTTCCTGTATATCCATTAGATGACCATCTTGATTCTGTGTCTTCAATCTCACCATCCACTGTGTTTTCTGGTCCATATCCAGTTTGATTTCCGTTTGCAGAAACACTAATTGGTATTATCTGACCTGGCGCTACTGGTCCATCTATCAAAGTACTATTAAGTGAGAAGTCATCAAAACGAACATCTCCACTGATTCTTGTTCCTAAAATAGTCACAGAAGAAGAGCTTCCACTATTGAATGTAATAGAAACTTCTTCAAAATCATCTGTATCGAAATCATTTGATTGTCCTCCAACAGAAAGTTCTCCATTTCCTTTTACCCATGCTTTCAGGACATAATCAGTATTTCTACTAACATCAACAGTTTGTTCTATTGAGCCTGAAGAACTAGATACTTTACCTGATTTGCTCCCGGATTTTCCCTCACTTGAGATTGCATAATTTTCTGGGTCTCCCCAATTAACTTCTCCAAGTTCAAAACCAGGGTTTTGAATTGGTATAGAAATCCTAACTTCTGAATCACCTTTTATAGTTTCCAATAGTTCATCACTAATCTGTTCATTTGTACAGCTTGTCACTGAAATGAATAGTATTAAAATAAAAGCTGAAATAGAAAACAAAAGGGGGGTTTCTTTTCTAATAATTAATGTTTTTTTCATTGTTAATGATTGTTTTTAATGCTTACGCTTGTTAAAAGTTATAGGTCAAATTAAATGGTAAACCAATTAAAAAATTGGTCAACCAATTTTTGTGCAATGATAATAATTTACACCAAGCGCACAAACGTTTTTATAAATTAAACGGGGAAAAAACACCTAATTATTAAAAGATTAACAAACTAATACATACTTTGTTAAATTTAACAAAATGATTATGGGTTTATTTTAATAATTTGTAAATGAGGTGTTTACATTTAAAATCCAATTAAATTTTTCCAAAGTGAATTTAACAAGTACTTAATTAAAGTTTTAACCGTACAACATAAGCGAGTACTAAAAAATAGAATTCGTAGCCAATTAAATAGTATTCGTTTACATCTTATAGTAATCAACTTTGTTTTAATTTTATAATGTTCTGAATTAGATACCACTTTAAAAAAATCTTTAAAAATAGAATGTTTCCAATAAATTTAGATACCAAAACTCAACTTACAATAAATATGATCGCTATACATAAAATCTAGATTAATTGAATATCTTTAATTGCTAAACCAATAAATATATTCACATGAAAAAACTCACACTCATTTTATTTGGCTTATTCACAAGCTTAACCTTTAGTCAACAAATTGTTACAGGAACAGTGACAGATGCTTTAGGATCCCCTATACCATTTGTTAATATTACTGAAAAAGGTTCTGATAAAGGAACAATAACCGATGATGACGGAAAATACACCATCGCGGTAGATGAAAATGCTATTTTAGTATTTAGTTTTGTTGGCTTTCAAACTCAAGAAGTAACTGTAGGTACAGCAGATAAAATAGATGTTACCTTATTAGAAGGGGAAGCTCTTAATACAATTATCGTTGTAGGTTCTAGAAGTCCGAAACGAACAGCTACAGATACTCCGGTCGCTGTAGATATTATTGATATGCAAGATATTGTGACCAAAAGTGGTAAAATAGAAATCAATGAATTATTACAATATTCTGCGCCTTCTTTTAATGCAAATAAACAATCTGGTTCTGATGGTGCAGATCATGTAGACCCTGCTAGTTTAAGAGGTCTTGGTCCGGATCAAACTTTAGTTCTGATTAATGGAAAAAGAAGACATAGTTCATCTTTAATCAACATTTTTGGAACTAGAGGTCGTGGAAATTCTGGTACTGACCTTAATACAATTCCTGCTACCTCAATAAAAAGAATAGAAATTCTTCGTGATGGTGCTGCAGCACAATATGGTTCTGATGCTATTGCAGGTGTTATAAACATTGTGCTAAAAGATAATATTGATAAACTAAGTGGTAGTATCAGTTATGGAGCATATAACACAAATGCCAAAGGAGATTTTCCTGATGGCACTCCAAATACAGACGGGAATCGTTTAGACACCGAAAATGATGGTAATAGAATCGCCGATGATAAAAGTTTTGATGGTGGCTCTGTTAAAGTAACGGCTAATTACGGTGTTGGTATCGGAGATAAAGGATACATCAATTTTACCACAGAATATTTAAGTAAAAATAAAACCCTTAGACCTGGGTTTGATTTTAGAAGAGGATTTGGAGAAGCTGCCATTGATGGTTTTAATCTATTTGTAAATGCTAATGTTCCTTTATCAGAAAAAACAGAATTATATGCTTTTGGAGGAAGAAACTATCGTGACACAGATGCTTTTGCTTTTACTCGTAATGGAGGCGAACGTGTGGTAACCGAAATTTATCCTAATGGTTTTACTCCAAGAATAACTTCTAACATTATTGATAATTCAATTTCTGCTGGAGTACGAACTGAGACAGACAACGGTTGGAAAATTGATCTAAGTAATACTTGGGGTAAAAACAATTTTCATTATTTCATAGAAGGTACATTAAATGCTTCATTAGAAGAAAACTCGCCTACAGAATTTGATGCAGGAGGACACAGCCTAAGTCAAAACACAATTAATTTGGATTTTTCTAAATATTATCCAAAAATGGCTCAAGGCTTAAACCTTGCTTTTGGAGCAGAATACAGAACAGAAAACTTTATCATTTTTGCAGGAGAAGAAGGTTCTTATGCTACCTATGATATAAATGGGTTACCTATTGTAGATCCTGCAACGCAAACACAACCGGTAGATCCCGATAGTGGTGAATTAAGACCAGGAGGCTCACAAGGATTTCCAGGATATAGTCCTGCTAACGAAGTAGACCGATCTAGATCTAACTTATCCCTATATGCAGACGCAGAATTAGATATTACCGATGCATTTCTTTTAGCCGGTGCTGCAAGATTCGAAAACTATAGCGATTTTGGAAGTACTATTAATGGTAAATTAGCTTTACGAATTAAAGCTTCTGAAAATATTAATATTAGAGGTTCGATAAGTACTGGATTTAGAGCTCCATCATTAGCGCAAATCTATTACAATCTTAGATTTACTGACTTCCAAGGTGGTATTGCTACAGAAACTTTATTAGCTCCTAATAATAGTCAGGTTACTGCATCTTTCGGTATTGATAGGTTAAAAGAAGAAACTTCTTTAAACGCTTCTCTTGGTTTAACTGCTAAATTGGGAGATTTCTCAGCTACGGTAGATGGATATTATATTGACATAAAAGATCGTATCGTTCTTACTGGTACTTTTGAAGCTACAGAAATTGATAACGTTAATGAAGCTCAATTTTTTGCTAATGGAGTTGATACAGAAACCGTAGGTATGGACCTTGTACTATCGTGGAAAGGAAATTATAATTTTGGAACATTATCTGCACTATTAGCTGGAAATGTAAACAATATGTATATCACAGCTGTAAATACTAATTTAGATACTGATATTTTCTTTGGAAAAAGAGAACAAGCATTTTTACTGGCCTCTGCTCCAAGAAGTAAATTTGCATTAAACCTTAATTACAATACGGAAAAATTTAATGCTGGTCTTGGTTTGACTCGTTTTAGTGATATCACTCTCGTAGATTTTGTAGACACAGAAGATGAATATGGAGCAAAAATAACCGCTGATCTTACCTTAGGTTATAAGTTATCAGACCAATTAAAACTAACCATTGGAGGTAACAATATCACTAACGAATATCCTGATCAACAAAATGATGGAGAAACCGAAGCTGGTGGATATTGGGATGCCGTTCAAATGGGATTTGGTGGAGCCTATTATTATGCTAGATTAGATTTTAGCTTCTAAATGGTTTAAAGTTGTATTATCAATAAAAAGAGTCGGAAATGATTTGACATCAAAGTCATTGTTTTCGACTCTCTTTTTGTTTACATAAATACTTACGCATATCGTTATTACTTTATTATAAACATTGTAATCACAATATCCAATACATAAATATTTTAAAGTAAAATAGTCTATATCCACTATTTTTTTATTTGTTTTTATTAACAGATCAAAAAAAACAAAAAAACAAAAATAGACTACCAAAAACTATCATTTATTCTAAACAAAACTTAAAAAAATAAAGTTTTATCATTTTAGCTTAATTCAGACAAATATTTAGTGTAAAATTCCCTTTAAAAAAAATAGAATAACTGGCTCTCTCCCTTTGTAAATATTGATTTATTACTATCTTTATTTTTAAACCAATTTAATTATTATTTACATGAAAAAACTCACTCTCATTTTGTTGGGCTTATTTATTTCTATGACCCATGCTCAAAACACAATCACTGGAACTGTTACGGATAGTCAAGGCTCCCCACTACCAGGCGTCAATATTCTCGAAAAAGGTACCAATAATGGTAGCATTACCGATTTCGAAGGAGCCTATAGTATTGAAGCTGATTCTTATGGAACTCTAGTTTTTAGTTTTGTAGGGTTTGAAACTAAGCAAGTCTCAATTAATGCCCAATCGATTATTAACGTTACTCTTTCTAGCGGCTCAGAGCTTGATGAAGTTATTTTAGTTGGAACTAGGTCTTTACCAAGAAGTAATACTACTTCTTCGTTACCTGTTGATGTATTGCCCGCAAAAGAATTAGCTTCTACTGGTCAAATTACATTTGACAAAGCACTGCAATATAAAATACCATCATTTAATACTGTACAAACTCCTGTAAATGATGCTACTTCCCTATTGGATCCATATGAAATTCGAAATATGGGACCTAGTAGAACATTAATTTTGATTAATGGAAAACGTAAGAATCTCAGTGCATTACTTTACACACAAACTTCTCCTGGTAGAGGTGAAACAGGTTCTGATATTTCAGCTATTCCCACAGATGCTATTAAAAGAGTAGAAATTTTAAGAGATGGAGCATCTGCTCAATATGGATCTGATGCGATTGCCGGAGTAATGAATATTATTTTAAAAGATAGTTACAAAGATGGTTCGGCAACCTTACGAACTGGTATTACTTCTGAAGGTGATGGAGAAACAATTGGCATAAGTGTTAATAATGGATCTACTATAGGAGAAGACAAAGGTTTCTTTAATTATACAGTAGATTTTTCTAAAGTTAGCCTAGCTAATCGCCCAGGAGCAGTGGACGCCGATGGGGAATTTGGTGATTTTGTTTTTGTCGATCCAAATCTTCCTGATGGAACTCCAAAACCAGATGCACCAAACATAATAATAGGAAATACAGTTGGAAGAGCTTCTGTGGATGACTTTTTAAGCCAATTTCCAGATGCTGGTAACATAAATGGTTCCCCCGAAACAGCTGCTGCCAAATTTTTAGTAAATGGAGGGTATGATATTAGTGAAAACACAGAAATATATGCTAATGCTGCTTATGTTTATAAAAAAGTAAACAGTTTTGCAAATTATAGAACTCCATATTGGAGACGTTCTGAGGCATTTAATCCTGATGATATAGATGGAGAAGATTTTTTCTCATATCTCAATGATTTTTTCCCTAATGGAGCCAATGGAGAATATATTGGATATGTCCCTACTTTTGAAGGAGATCTAAATGATTATAATGCCACTATAGGTTTCAAAACCAAAAAAAATGGCTGGAATTATGATTTAAGTTATACCACTGGAGGAAATTCTCAAGATTATACGGTAAACAACTCCCATAATCGTAGTTCTGTTTTTTCTCCATCTACTTGGATAGATGCAAATGATAATGGTATCGTTGATCCAGGAGAAATCACTGAAGGTTCTCAATTATACCAACAAAACAGTCCTATTTCTTTTGATCCAGGAGGAACAAAATTTACCCACAGTGTTGGTAATATTGATGTCGCTAAACTTATTACCGATCAAATCAGTATTGGTTTTGGTGCTGAGTTTAGAACAGAAACTTTTGAAATCATAGAAGGAGATCTTGCTTCTTACGATGGTCAAGGTGCTGATTCTTTTGCTGGTAATAGACCAGAAAACTCAGGGAAATTTAATCGTTATAACTTTGGAGGTTATTTTGATATTTCTGCAGATATTACTGAAGACTTTTTAGTAAATGGTACAATTCGATTAGAAGATTATAGTGATTTTGGTGAAGCTTTTGTATGGAAAATCAGCAGTCGCTATAAATTTTTAGAAGATAAATTCACTGTCAGAGCTTCTCTATCTACAGGATTTAGAGCTCCAACTTTACATCAGATATATACACAACGAGCACAGTTTTCATTTATTCCTGGTCAAGGTATACAGGTAGGAGGATTAATTAATAACGTTTCTCCTCAAGCGCAATTCTTATCAATTCCTCAATTAGATGCAGAAAAATCTACAAACTTTACGATAGGTTTTGGTGCTAAAATTAGTAAAGACTTTAATTTCACACTAGATTATTATAATATTAAAGTAGAAGACAGAATTGTGCTAAGTACAGAAATCGGAGCTACAGAAGCCGGTGACACACCTTTAGATGATGTATTAACAGCTAATAATTTATCAGATGTGAGTTTCTTTGTAAATGCTATTGATACAAGAACATCAGGAATTGATTTGGTTGCAAATTACAGAAATATTATGCTAGGAAGCGGAAAACTTGGCTTTAGTCTCTCTGGTAACTATACAATCCAAAATGAAAGAGATGGGGCTGTCAATAACCCTCAATTAGTTGCAGATGCAGGACAATCAGTAGTAAATGATACTCAAGAAGCATTGTTTTTTACTTCTAGACCTGAATTTAAGGCTATTTTGGGTGCCAACTACGATATTGGAAAGTTCGGATTCTCATTAAACAACACATTATTTGGACCTACAAAATTTAGAAATCAAGGATTACAAGATCTAGAAGGACTGGTAGGTGGAGATGCTGCTGATAGCGATGGAGGATCTGATCTTGGAGTAGAATTTATGACCAAAGTAGTTACTGACCTCGGAATAAACTACAACGCAACCGATAAAATAACATTGGCGTTAAACATTAACAATGTTCTAGATGTATTACCAGAGTGGGAATTTAAAGCCCTTACTCCTACTGGCACTGCCGTGCTTAATGATGCTGATGCTACAAAAACTGCTTTTAATTTAATTACATTTAATGGTAGATATTCTCAAATGTCATATGATGGATATCATTTTAGTCAATTGGGAACTATGATAAATCTATCTTTAAACTATAAATTCTAGAACAAATTTTTAGTTTGAAAACTATAATTCGCTTTATTCTAATTAATTAGGGTAAAGCGAATTTGTTTTTAATACATCGTCTATAGTATTAATATACTTATCAAATTTAATTAGATCATTATGTGAACCACCTTCAATTGTTATCATTTTCTTTTTTGAAGTTAAAATACTTCTAAATAGTTTTTGACATGATGTATAAGGAACTACTCCATCATCGATACCGTGATAAATTGTAATAGGACACGTTACATTTTCTATAAACATATTAGATGAAAACTTAAATTTTAAAATGTTTTTTACTGGAACTTTTGAAGCCATAGATATAGATAACGTAAATGAAGCTCAGTTTTTTGCTAATACAGTGGATACAGAAACTGTAGGTATGGATATCGTTCTTTCTTGGAAATGGAATTATAGTTTTGGTACACTATCGGCATTATTAGCAGGAAATTTTAATCATATGTATATCACCGCTGTTAATACGGATTTGGATCCTGACTTTTTTTTGGCAAAGGAGAACAAGGCTTTTTACTAGCATCGACACCAAGAAGTAAATTTCCATTAAACCTAAACTATAATATTGAAAAATTCAATGCAGGTTTTGGTTTAACAAGATTTAGCGAAATTACATTAGTAGATTTTGATGCTAATGATGATGCTAATGAAGCCAAAATAACTGTTGATTTAACCGTGGGTTATAAACTAAGAGACCAACTAAAACTTACTATTGGTGGTAATAATATGACCAATGAATATCTAGATCAACAAGATGATTTAACTGAAGCTGGTAATATTGGGATGCTGTCCAAATGGGATTTAGTGGTACATATTATTACGCTAGATTGGATTTTAACTTTTAAGCATTCTCATATTTATTAACATTTTTAATATCCTTCTTTATTTCCTATAAAAAAAGGAAGGTTTATTTTTTAAATCAAAACCGCCCAAACTCTTTTAGCAAAGGATTCTAAGCTATTTCCTCCATATAAATAAATTATCATTTTTCTTTTTTCATTAAACCTTCACGCAACCATTTGACTCTATACGGTCTATAAGGATGAAAACAAATAGATAATTAGAAAATCATGAAAAAATCAATTAGTTTATACGTATTATTAGGAATATTATTTCTCACATTTATATCTTGTAAAAATGATGACGATGCTACTACTTCATCTCAAGAATTAATGAATGAAACAATAGCTATTCTAAATGGAGGATCTTCAAAAACTTGGAAAATTACTCAGGCAACACTCATCAATGGAAGTATCGAATTGGATATCTCAGAAAATTTCAATGTAAAAGATGATGAATTTATCTTCAGTAGGATCGCTTTAAAAGATTCCTTAGTATGGAGAAAAGGGTTCGATATTAAAACTAATGTATCAAATATACAAGAAACATTATTAGATAAATATGTTTCTTCTATTTCCGGGGAATTTAGTATTCTCGAAGGAAGCAATAATACAGTAGAACTGGACTTTATAAGTGCAACATTTGAAGTTACTGAGGATGACAATATAAATGCTACAATTACCAATGAAGATGACTCTATATTACGTTTTACTTTGATAGAAAAAAAACAAGAAGATTATGTTACAGTTCCACAAACAGGGCTTAATTTTTCCAATTTATTTTCTTTTGAAAGTGATGCTGTTAGAGGTTCAGCGCCTGGAATGATAGGTTCTTATAGTGACGATAGTTTTTTTATAGCCACTAGAGAAACTGATGCAGATGGATTGAACAATCCAGAAAGAGTTTTGAAATTTGATCCGAATACAAATACTATGACGGAAAAACTTTTTCCGCAAACTGATTATGTATCTAAACAACTGCATATAGTGGATAATAAGCTAATTGTTTTAGGCGGACAATATGTAAATACATATGATTTAGATATTTCCCAAAATCCAGTGTCCATTTCGCACGGAAAACAATTATCACGATTTGGAATCTCTGTACTTGACGATGATATTTATGTAATAGGTGGTGATTTAAACGATACTGAAAGTGATAAAATATTTAAGTGGAATCTTGAATCTGAAACTTTGGCTGAGTTTGCTACTTTACCAGAATCAAGAAGTGGAGCAAGAGGTACCATTGTAAATGATCATTTATATGTTTTTGGAGGATCGGAAGAACTATTTGGTCTCCAATCTTCCAACAAAATCTTTAAAATAAATATCGCGAATCCTCAATTAATCGAAACATTTGAAATGAATAAAGCAATTAACTTTACATATGTTCAAAAGTACCAACATCTCATTTATGTAGCCGGACAAATAAGGTTTATAGATAATAATAATGAACTTCAAACACAAGCAACAATTGGTGTATTAAATACGCTGAATAATTCATACCAAGAATTAGCAACAAATTTAGTTAGCAATACAGGTGAAGAAACCATACATCAAATGTGTATTTTTAATGACAAAATGTATCTTATTTATGGAGCAGAAGGAATAGATAACGGTGGTCAATATCCAGAATGGGATGTGCTTACCGCCAATTTAAATTAAAAAGGAATTATTATATAATAAAAATACTTCGTATTAAGAAATTCAAATACGGAGTATTCTTTTCTACATTATAAAATCTTATTCAGATGTTCATGATAATCCCCAAAATTAATAAGATTATTATGAGCACCTTCTTGTATTGTAATCAATTGTTTTCTTTTTTGAGTAATTTCTTCAAATAATACTTTACCCGAATCATATGGAACTACACGATCTGAGGTTCCATGAAAAATTGTTATGGGACATTGTACTTTATTAATAAATTGATATGATGGAATATCTGTTTTCATTAACCATTTTGTAGGTAACCAAGGATACGACCGATGAGCAACATCTTTTATACTGTAATAAGGTGTTTCTAATATGAGTTGCTTTGGATTATTCTCAGATGCCGTCTTTACACCTATTCCAGTGCCAAGAGACCTACCATAAACTGTAATTTGATTTTCTGAATATTGATTTTTTGCATAGGTATAAAACAATTGTGCATCAGCATATAACAATTGCTCTGTTATAGTTCCTTCATTCTTACCATATCCACGATAATCCATAATTATGACATCATATTGTTTGTCTACAAAAAAAGTAGCAATCTTTCCCCATCTTCTTAAACTGCCACGATTACCATGAAAATATAAAAGAACCCCTTTGGGGTTTTGAGTTGTAAAATGCAAACCATTTAATTGTATACCATCTTCAGCAGTAAGAAATATTTCTTTAAAAGTATGATCAAATTGATAGATATACTCTGAAGAAAGTTTTTCTGGCTGAAAAATAATTTTATGTTGAAAAAAGTATAACAAAACAATTATCATTAGATAAATAGATACTATCCAAAATAAAACCTTTTTAAGCTTGGACATTTACTTTTTTTGAGGAGTGTTTTACACCGATGCTAGTATTAGATAAATTAATTCTTCTCATTTTAGAATTGATAATTTCTCCTAGCATTTTATGATAGGATTCAAAATTATTGAGATTCTTATGACCTCCCCCAATTACTGTATAAAGACGAGTTAGTTTAGGTTTTACTTTTGATAACTTTATACTGGATTTAAAAGGAATTAATTTATCGTGAGTCCCGTGAATTATATGAATAGGGCAATTCACATACTTTAACCATTTATAAGTGGGTATTGGATACCTCATTATTAAAGAAACTGGCATAAACGGTATAAACTTAGCCGCTACCTTACTCAAACTATAATATGGCGCATCCAGTATTAACATTTTAGGATTGTTTATAGATGCTAATTTAGTAGCAAAACCAGATCCCATGGATCGTCCATAGAGTATTATATACTTTTCGTCTACTTTTTCTTTTAATTTATTATAAACGAACTGAAGGTCACGTTTTATCGCTTTAAAAGAACGCCTTCCTGTACTTTTACCAAATCCACGGTAATCTAACATACATACATCATATCCGTGTCTTGTAAAATCAACAGCAAACTTACCCCAACCCTTTATACTTTTAGAATTTCCTTTAAGATAGAGCACCACACCTTTAGGATTCTCTACCTTAAAATGAAGTCCATTTATAATAGCACCATCCCTAGTTTCTAGATTATACTCTTCTACAACTTGGTTGTTATAATAAAATTCAAAATCTTTATCTAATTTCTCTGGTTTAAAAATAAAATATTCTTGCAAATAGTATAAAGCAACGCTAGCAATAATATAAAATGCCAGAATAATAATTGTTATGTATCCCCAATTTGGCATATTAGTATTCTTTAAAAAATGCTTGTAAGTAACTAATTTACAAAAAATTAAAATGAATTGCATAAAAAAATCCTGCCAAAGCAGGATCTTAATATTTTATTTTTAATTGACTTATCTTTTATCGTCGAGCATCATATATTCTAAAACGAACACCTACTCGAGCATAGATGTCGAAAAATTTACTATCCACATCGACTAAATTATCCGTAAAATCATTCATTGCACCTACTTCTAGCATAATATCAAACATCTCTCCAATCATCTGAGAAAAACCTGCACCATAAACTCCACCAATTACTAATTGTTCATACTGATCAGATTCCAAATCTACACCCGCAAATTCTACACTAGTATTTAATCTAAAAGAAGGACCTACATTAATAAAAGGTCTAAAACGATCTTTTCCTCTACCAAATAAATATCTGAATTTAGGATTAAACCCTATCTGAAGAGCTTTTATTTCAGTTTTTGGATCATCAATAAATACTGGGTCACCTAGATCAAACTGAGACTGGAAAAGATCTATCTCACTATTTCTTTGTAAAATTTCAACAGAAAAAACAATACTTGTTTTGGCTCGAACACCCATAACATAGCCATAACCAGCGCTAAAAAAGAAACCTGTCCCAAAATCTGAGTCAACATCCTCAAAACTTAACTTGGAAAATGTCGCACCACCAGTTACTTCCCAACGATATTGTCCAAATGAAGTAGCCGAAATAGCAACAAGTAAAATAAAGAATATTAATTTTTTCATAATTTCATGTTTAGATTTGAGGTTAAATTCTTGACGAAAATACTAAAATTTAAAAAACAAGCATAAAAAAACCTGTCGATACCGACAGGTTTATAACTATATAAGATCATTAATCTATTATTCTTTGTGCATAAATGCCTGTTTCTGCAATAAAAACTCTTCGGTTTCTACTATATCTTCATCTGGAACACAACAATCTACCGGACACACAGCCGCACATTGAGGTTCTTCATGAAAACCTTTACACTCCGTACATTTATCTGGAACTATATAATATATTTCATCGCTCACAGGTTCTTGTGCTTCTTCTGAGTTAACTGCTTTTCCTCCAGGAAGTACAACATCACCTTCTAAATCTGTACCGTCGGCATATCTCCAATCATCCGCTCCTTCATAAATTGCAGTGTTTGGACATTCTGGTTCACACGCACCACAGTTTATACATTCATCCGTTATTATAATTGCCATAGCTCTTTTTTATTCTAAATTTGCAACACAAAAATAACTCGTAAACTAGTGATAAACAAATTAGAAATGTTATTAAATGACCGAATTACCGCATTTTCTGAATTAGGCAAGTTCTTAAGTCAATTCAAAAATACTGGTTATGAGAAGATTAACAACATCAAAAATAACGAAGATTTTTTTGATGGAATGACGCAAAAAATAGAATCTGCCAAACATCATAATGGTTGGTTTACAGAAGAAAACATAGTGTTTTCACTGTCGCAATGGAGTAAAACACTTACAAAACATAACCTAGAACAATGGTTATCTTCTTATTCATTAGATCAAATAGAATCGAAAACAATTGGAATAATTATGGCAGGTAATATTCCTTTAGTTGGATTTCACGATTTTATTTCAGTATTAATCAGCGGCCATAACGTATTAGTTAAACAATCTTCTAATGATAATCAATTACTTCCTTACCTAGCTTCTTACCTAATCTCCATAGCACCTAAGTTTAAGAATAAAATTTCTTTTACCACCGAAAAATTCACTGGTTTTGACGCCATCATTGCTACAGGAAGTAATAACACTGCTCGTTATTTTGAACATTATTTTGGTAATAAACCCAATATAATTCGCAAAAACAGAAATTCTGTAGCTGTTTTAACCGGTAACGAATCCAAGGAACAATTAGCAGCATTAGGAAACGATATATTTAGATATTATGGATTAGGTTGTCGCAGTGTATCCAAACTTATGGTTCCTAAAGGTTATGATTTCGATCTATTTTTTAAATCCATTTATGCTCATAATGATATCATCAATGGTGCTAAGTATGCCAATAATTATGATTATAATAAAGCGGTGTATTTAATGAGCAGTTTTAAGCTACTAGAAAATGGATTTCTAATGCTAAAGGAAGATACCAGTTATGGTTCTCCTATTGCTACTTTATTCTACGAAACTTATGATACTAAGGATGAGCTAATTCAAAAATTCGAAAAGGATAAAGAAGCTATTCAATGTATTGTAAGTGATGATTTTTCAGAAGAAAGTATTGATTTTGGTACTACTCAACACCCTTCTCTATCAGATTATGCAGATAACATTGATGTTATTGAATTTTTAACAAAAATTGATTAAATATTTTATCATATTGATAATGATTTTGTTTTAGATTATTAGCACCTTTGTGGTGTTTTTTCTTACTGGTTTAAGGAGCCAGAAAACAATAAGAAAAGTAAATAATAAAAACTATAAAACTACTGATGAAAAAGCACAACTTTAGCGCAGGACCTTGTATTTTACCACAAGAAGTATTCAAAGAAGCATCCCAGGCTGTATTAGACTTTAACGACTCTGGGTTATCCATTTTGGAGATTTCACATCGTAGCAAAGATTTTGTAGACGTAATGGAAGAAGCCCGTAGTTTGGCTTTAGAATTATTAGGATTAGAAGGTAAAGGCTATAAAGTACTTTTTCTTCAAGGTGGAGCGAGTACACAATTCTTAATGGCTGCTTATAATTTATTACAGAATAAAGCAGGATATATCAATACAGGTAGCTGGAGTGATAAAGCCATTAAAGAAGCTAAAATTTTTGGGGAAGTGATTGAAGTTGCATCTTCTAAAGATGCTAATTATAATTATATCCCTAAAGGGTATAAAGTACCAGAAGGTTTGGATTATTTACACTGCACAAGTAACAACACAATATTTGGTACACAGATAAAGGATTTCCCAACTACCGATGCACCGCTTATATGTGATATGAGTAGTGATATTTTCTCAAGACAATTGGATTTTTCTAAGTTTAGTCTAATTTATGCTGGAGCTCAAAAAAACATGGGGCCTGCAGGAACTACGTTGGTTGTTATTAAAGAAGATATTCTTGGCAAAATAGAAAGACAAATCCCATCAATGTTAGACTACAGTGTACATATTAGTAAAAGCAGTATGTTTAATACGCCTCCTGTTTTCCCTGTATATACATCTATGCTTACACTTAGATGGCTAAAAAAACTTGGTGGAATAGCTGCCATTGAAGAAGAAAACGAGAAAAAAGCAAAACTTATCTATTCTGAAATAGAATTAAATCCATTATTTAAAGGATTTGCCGAAAAAGAAGATAGATCGACAATGAATGCAACCTTTTCTTTAGTAGATGAAGATTTAAAAGAAACTTTTGACGCTATGTGGAAAGAAGCTGGCATCAATGGTGTTAATGGGCACAGAAGTGTCGGAGGATATAGAGCAAGTATGTACAATGCGATGAGTATAGAAAGTGTTGCTGCACTTGTAGATGTAATGAGTGATTTAGAAAGAAAAGCGTAACCAACTTACAACAAATCAAAAGCTTACTATTCTAGAATAAGAACAAAAAATTAAAAAATCAAACCTTTAAAATGAAAGTATTAGCAAACGATGGAGTATCACAAAGTGGTATAGATACCCTAGAAAAAGCTGGATTCGAAGTGCAAACCACCACAGTAGCACAGGATCAATTAGTAAATTATATTAACGACAATGAAATCAATGTATTATTAGTACGAAGTGCTACTAAAGTAAGAACTGATATCATTGATAATTGTAGCTCCTTAAAAATCATTGGTCGTGGTGGTGTTGGTATGGATAATATTGATGTTACTTACGCAAGAGAAAAAGGATTACACGTAATCAATACACCTGCCGCTTCTTCTGGATCTGTAGCTGAACTAGTATTTGCACATTTATATGGTAGTGTTCGTTTTTTACACGATGCCAATAGAAATATGCCCTTAGAAGGAGACAGTAAATTCAAAAACCTTAAAAAAGCATATGCTGGAGGTACAGAATTGAGAGGAAAAACACTTGGTGTTATTGGTATTGGTCGTATTGGACAAGCAACAGCAAAAATAGCAATCGGAGTTGGTATGAATGTGGCAGCATTTGACCCTTTTATTGAAGAAGTAGATATTCCGGTTGAATTTTTTGATGGACAATCCTTAAGCTTTAAAATAAAAACTGTTTCGAAAGAAGAAGTTCTGAAACAAGCGGATTTCTTTACATTACACGTTCCTGCACAGAAAGAATATGTGATTGGTAAACCAGAAATTGATCAAATGAAGGATGGAGCTGGATTAATCAATGCTGCCCGAGGTGGTGTTATTGATGAAGTAGCATTAGTAGAAGCGCTAGAAAGTGGTAAACTAAGTTTTGCTGGACTTGATGTTTTCGAAAATGAACCAAATCCTGCTATCAAAGTATTAATGAATAACAAGATCTCGCTAACACCTCACATTGGTGCTGCGACAGGAGAAGCACAAGACAGAATTGGGCAAGAACTTGCTGATCAAATTATTTCTATACTTAAGTAATTATAGAAAGAGATTAAAAGATTATCGGAAAACACCTTTTACAAATATTCGTAAAAGGTGTTTTTTTATTTACCTTATATCGATAAAATTATCATTTCATCCGGTTTTCTCATAAAATAAGATGAATCAATTCTATAATCTTACCTATAAAAAATGTAAATTTAGATCACATAATAAAAAAATATAAATCATGTCTGGAATTTTAGATCTTTTAAATAGCCCAATGGGGCAACAAATCATTAGTGGAGTAAGTAGTCAAACAGGACAATCCGCGGATAAAACTGGAAATTTACTAAGTATGGCTATGCCAGTACTTATGGGAGCAATGCAAAAAAATGCCTCTACACCTGAAGGAGCTTCGGGATTATTAGGAGCATTATCCGGAAAACATTCTGGTGGTGGAATCTTAGATAATCTTGGTGGTTTGTTTGAAGGTGGAGTTGAAGACAATGTTACTAATGATGGAGCTGGAATTCTGGGACATATTTTAGGAGGGAAACAACCAGCTGTAGAAAATGCATTAAGTCAAAAATCTGGAATGGATGCTGGTTCAGTAAGTCAAATCCTTAAAGTAGCTGCACCTATTCTAATGGGAGTTTTAGGTAAGCAAGCTTCTCAAAGTAACGTCTCTGATGCTAATGGACTATCTAGTATGCTTGGAGGAATGCTTGGAGGTGGTCAGGGATCTAAACAACAATCTCTTATCGAATCATTTCTGGATGCTGATGGTGACGGAAGTATTCTAGATGATGTTGCAGGTATGGTTCTTGGAGGCGGTCAGAAAAAAGGCGGTATTGGAGGATTACTTGGTGGACTTTTTGGAAAATAAAATCAAAAAATAATTTTAATAATTTAAAAAGAGTCTTGATATAAACATCAAGACTCTTTTTTTATATGTTATTATATATAATTACATTCCTAAAAACATTACAAAACGTTAAAACTAAAAAAATATTGATCAACTTTTTGTAACTTAAACATATGGTAACAAAACAGTTTTTTTTTATACTTACTCTGGTGCTATTCATTTACAGTTGTGGCACAACTAAAGATCGAAAACTAGACACAACATCTACGACCGATACCTCGGATACATTAAGAATTGCTAATGACGATCTAGAGTATGAAATCCTTATCATAGAACCTGGATTTAATAACTGGCTAGTAACACAAAGACCTAGAGGCTATTACAATCAACAGTTTTTAGAAATAAGAAATCGTCAATATGTTATAGAATACAATCAAAGAGTAGTCCAACCACAACGTTTCGATCCTGATTTATATATTCAACAAATTAACTATGATCAGCACACTGATTATGGATACGAAGTGAATTATTTACTATATAATTATTTCTTGTTTTTTGAAAAACAATACAACCAACGTTTTTTCGTAAGTAGAGGATAAAGATTTTGACGTGGAAAGTTAATATTGTATTTTTGTTCAATGCAAAAATTCAAAGATCGTTGGGAAATCCAAGCTAATTGGCAACTTCTTTTCCCTCTATTAGGACTAATAGGTTTATTGATTTCTTCTTTTTTATTAAGCAAAAGACTTATCTCTGGAATTTTTAAATTATCAGAAAATCATGAAGCATATATTCTTGCATTATCATTAATCACTTTATTCCTTTTTATTCCTTTATTAGGACTAACTTTAAAGATATTTAATGCATTAGAAAAAAAATGGAATATAAACTATAGGTGGGAATTGATAGCTATATTCATTGCTTTTGCTATTACAGGATCTACGGCTGCAAGAGTTTCTGACCCATTACTAACATTAATTGGTTTAAGTAAAGAAACAACTAATGGATGGATTTATTGGCCACTTAGAATATTTTTGATATTCCCTATATATCAAGTTATATTGTTAATTGTAGGATGGCTTTTTGGCCAATTTAAATTTTTCTGGTGGTTTGAGAAAAAAATGCTCCGCAGAATGGGTTTTGCTAGGTTTCTTGACTAATAGTGTTTTTAAAAATGTATTAGATAAAGGAAGTAGCACTGCTTATTATTGAACTATCTCTACTTCAATAGTTTTAGCATCTTTATCAAAAACTTCTTCTTTATTAATTACAAAGGTATATAACCACATAATCGTAAAAGATGGAATAATATCGGTTCCTGGTATAATCTCTTCTATAAATGTTATTATTGAAGCTATTTTCCCTTTTTTTCCCGGATACATATCTAACATTTTTTTTGCCGCATATGGCGCCCAAATAATGTCTAAAAAAGGTCCAACAACAGGAATAACCATCGAGGCCATACCTATCAAATCATAAACAATACCTTTCTTTAGTAATTTATACTTGTTTTTTTTCATAAGTTTCTATTTACTAAAGATATAACAAAAAAAATGCCAAAAAATTGTTATGCCAAATCTGCAGTTATCAACCTTAGAAACTCAGTTCTCGTTTCTATCTTTTCGAATTGACCTCTAAACCCAGAAGTAGTAGTTACAGAATTTTGTTTTTGTACACCACGCATCATCATGCACATATGCGACGCCTCTATAACAACAGCAACACCTTGTGGTTTTAAAGTATTATTAATACATTCCAAGATATCATGAGTTAATCGTTCTTGTACTTGAAGTCGTCTTGCAAAAACATCAACTATTCTAGGTAATTTACTTAACCCGACTATATGCCCATTAGGAATATATGCTATATGAGCTTTACCAAAAAATGGCAGCATATGATGCTCACACAAAGAATATAACTCTATATCCTTTACAATCACCATATCGTCATAATCTTCTTTAAACATGGCACTTTTTAATATCTCTTCAGGATTCTGATGATATCCTTGAGTCAAAAATTGCATGGCTTTTGCCGCTCTCTCTGGAGTCTTAACAATCCCTTCCCTACTTACATCTTCTCCTAAATCAGTAATAATTGACTTAAACTTATCTTTTACATGATCTGTAACCTGGATATTATATTCTTCAAACTTATTGTATGGCATTATGCGTATATTAATTCTAAATTTCCTTTTTCAACTTACTCTTAAAAGTATGCTGCAATTTACTTAGTTTTGGGTTAATCACAAACTGACAGTACCCTTGTTTACTATTTTGATTATAATAATCTTGATGATAATCTTCTGCATTATAAAAAGGACCTAAAGCAGTTACTTCAGTTACAATCGGGTTATCAAAAACACCTTCCGAATTTAGCTTTTCAATCATTGAATGAGCCAATTCTTTTTGATTTTCATTATTGTAAAATATAGCGCTTCTGTATTGAGTCCCTCTATCCGCTCCTTGCCTATTTAATGTAGTAGGGTCATGAGTAGCAAAAAAGATTTCTAACAATTCATTATAATTTATGGTCTCAGAATCATACTCAATCATTATTGCCTCAGCATGTCCTGTTTTTCCCGTGGTTATTTCCCTGTATGCTGGATTCTTTATAGATCCTCCTGTATATCCAGAAATAACACGATAAACCCCTTCCAATCTTTGAAAAACCGCTTCTGTACACCAAAAGCATCCTCCTGCAAAAACCGCAATATTCAAGTTATTTTTTATCATATTATTATTAAAACGTATTTTTTTTAACGAATGTACATAGATAGAGAAGCTTACTAACGCTTTTTAACTTTTCATTAGTACGCCGTTAAGATGTAAATCCTAGTTTTGCAATTGAGTCGAGAAAGTAAGGATTTTTTTACAAAACATGAATAGAAAATTACGCCCTATCCTTAGTATGTTGTTCATACTATACACTGTTATTTTATTTGGTCAAGAAAAAAAACAAATTACAGCACACAGAATATCTACTTCACCTAAGATAGATGGTATTCTAGATGATCAGGTATGGTTAGATATTACTCCATCTGGTAATTTTAATATGTGGCAACCCGGTAATGAAGGGACGATCCCAGAAAATCTTAGAACAGAAGTA
This sequence comes from Aquimarina sp. Aq107, assembly GCF_943733665.1. Lineage (NCBI taxonomy): Bacteria > Pseudomonadati > Bacteroidota > Flavobacteriia > Flavobacteriales > Flavobacteriaceae > Aquimarina > Aquimarina sp. Aq107. The sequence continues at coordinate 2,409,468 of NZ_OX030782.1, forward strand.
AAAATGGCATATGATGATAAAGCAGTATATTTTGCCGCTTATCTTTATGATGATCAACCTGATAAAATACTAAAACAATTTAGTCAACGAGATAATGTTTTCGCTCAAGCAGATTTCTTTAATATATCCATGAACACATACAACGATGGAATTAATGAAACACGTTTTTTTATTACTAGTGCTGGAACAATAGGAGATGCCAGAGCTGATCAATTCAATGAAGATTTTAGTTACAATGTAGTATTTGATGCAAAAATATCCTTTGATGAAAAGGGATGGTATGCAGAATTTAAAATACCATATAACGCTTTACGTTTTCCGGAAATACCTGTCCAAGATTGGAGCATTAACTTTTTTAGACGCCTACAGAATAGAAATGAGACTCACTCCTGGAATTTTGTAGATAACGAAGTAGGACAACGCACGCAATATAATGGAATTGTAAATGGTGTTAAAGATATAAATCCACCTGTAAGACTTACTTTTTTCCCATTTGTACAAGGATTAGCAACTACATCTGATGGAGAAACGGAAACAGATTTTAGTGCAGGGTTAGATGTTAAATATGGATTAAGTGATAGCTTTACTCTAGATGCAACTTTAATTCCAGACTTTGGACAAGCCGCTTTTGATGAAGTTCGGCTTAATTTAGGTCCTTTCGAACAAACATTCGGAGAAAATAGACAATTTTTTACTGAGGGCACTGAGCTTTTCAATAAGGGGAATATCTTCTTTTCAAGACGAGTAGGTAATGGTCCAACTGCTTATGTATCTGATGAAGATTTATTAGAAAATGAAATCGCAGAAGATGCCCCTACTAAGGTAAATCTGCTAAATGCGCTTAAAATCTCAGGAAGAACTAAAGGAAATTTAGGGATCGGTTTTTTTAATGCAATTACTGAAAAAACCGAAGTTCGTATTACCGATACCATTACAGGAAATCAAAGAAAAAAAGTAGTTGAACCTTTAGCCAACTATAATATTTTTGTATTAGATCAACAATTTAATAACAACTCTTCTATTTCATTAATTAATACTAATGTTACCCGAAACGGAAGTGATTTTAGAGATGCCAACGTTACTGGTTTGGTATGGAACTTAGCTAACAAAACCAATTCTTATCGATTAACTGGGCGCTCTATAGTAAGTCAAGTAAATCTTCCTGGTGACAATATTGGTGGTTTTAGATCAGAGCTTGATTTTGATCGTATTAAAGGGAAATGGAGATATGGATTTGGACACGATCTAGCTAATACCACTTTTGATATAAATGATTTAGGAGTAAATTTTAGAAATAATTTCAATAGCTTCCGAGTTAGTACTTCTTACCAGATTTTCGAACCTACTAAACTATTCAATAACTACAGAATTAATCTTTTCGCAAGACATCGTAGATTATATGATCCTAGTGTTCAAACTTCCAATTCCCTTGGTGTCGATTGGTTTTTTGTTACTAGAGAACGTTTTGCTTTTGGAGGTTTTACTATTTATGATTCTGATACTGATGATTACTTCGAACCTAGAGTAGATGGCAGATTTGTTACATTCAGTGAAAACCTTGGTGTAAATCTATGGGTGTCTTCAGATTATCGTAAAAAATTCGCTTATGATATTCGACTATTTCATCGTAATTGGTTTGAAGATGATCAACAAACCTACAGCATGAATCTTTCTCCTAGGTATCGATTCTCCGATAAACTCTTAGTTATTTGGACTACGGACTACTCTATTAGAAAACGCAATTTCGGATATATTGACAATGATGATACGGATGTTTTCTTAGGGCAAAGGGATATTACTACAATAGAAAACTCCCTTAGTGCTAGTTATAATTTTGATCCTTATAAAGCAATTAATCTTCGTTTTAGAAATTTTTGGAGTACAGCTGATTACTCTGAAAATATTTTTTACACGCTTAATAATGATGGTTCGCGAACACAAACAGATTATGACACTACAGAAAATGATCCTAATACCAATTTTAATATCTGGAATTTAGATTTAAGTTTTAGTTGGAGATTTGCTCCAGGAAGTGAAGCTACACTGCTCTATCGTAATCAAATATTTAACCAAGATGAATTATCAACGATTAATTATACAGATAGTTTAGATAATCTTTTTGGTCAACCCATAAAACATACCTTATCATTAAGGGTCGTCTATTTCCTAGATATAAATAATTTAAAAGGTTCTTTTAAAGGATAATCTTGGCGAATTTTAGGATATTAGTTACTTTCACAATCTCTAGAGATATAATTGATGATAAAAGCTAAAAATATTCATAAACACTATGGCGATTTACATGTCTTAAAAGGTGTTGATTTACATATAAAAGAAGGAGAAATTGTTTCTATTGTAGGTGCTTCTGGTGCAGGAAAAACTACATTGCTACAAATTTTAGGAACTTTAGATAGAGCATCAAAAGAAAAAGGAAGTGATTTATCAATTAACAATAACATCATAAATTTCCTTTCGGAGAAGCAACTTTCTAAATTCAGAAATGAACAATTAGGATTTATTTTCCAGTTTCATCAACTGTTACCTGAATTCACAGCATTAGAAAATGTATGCATTCCAGCTTTTATTAAAAAAGTACCAAAAGCGGATGCAGAAAAAAGAGCTAAAGAATTACTTGGTTTTTTAGGATTAGAACATCGATCTGACCATAAACCTAATGAGCTTTCTGGTGGGGAACAGCAAAGAGTTGCTGTAGCGAGATCGTTAATAAATAATCCTAAAGTAATTTTTGCTGACGAACCTTCTGGTAATTTAGATAGTGAATCTGCAGAAAATTTACATAAACTATTCTTCAAACTTAGAGATGAGTATGGACAAACTTTTGTTATCGTTACCCATAATGAAGAGTTAGCAAATATGGCAGATCGTAAACTAGTTATGGTAGATGGTAAAATTGTAGACAAGTCATAGATCATTGAACACTTTTTAGAATTTACGTACAGTGCTAAATCCAGTGAAGAAACTTAATAAAACTGAACTCAAAGAATTTCTTGATGAAAAAGCAGCTTTTTATGAGCAACCGAAATTCATAGAAACTGATCCAGTTCAAATTCCTCACTTATTTACACAAAAAGAAGATATAGAAATAGCAGGTTTTCTTACGGCAACCATTTCTTGGGGAAATCGTAAAAGTATTTTAAAAAATGCTCATAAATTAATGTCTCTTTTAGGTAATTCACCGCATGATTATGTTATGAACCATTCGGAGACAACACTGGAAAACCTGGAAGGTTTTGTACACAGAACTTTTAATAGCAAAGACCTCTCCTATTTTATAAAGGCATTACAAAACATTTACAATAAGTTTGGTGACTTAGAAAGTTTCTTTTCTCAATATAATGAAGAAGCCTTTTTACAAAATGCAATACATCACTTTAAAAAAGAGTTTTTTACACTACCGCACCTTCCAAGAACCCAAAAACATATCAGTGATCCTCATAAAAATTCTGCTGCCAAAAGAATTAATATGTTCCTTAGATGGATGGTAAGAGATGCGGGGGCTGGTGTAGATCTAGGAATTTGGAAAAGCATGTCGCCATCACAATTATCCTGTCCATTAGATGTTCATTCTGGTAATGTAGCAAGAAAGTTAGGTTTATTCAGTAGAAAGCAAAATGATGGAAAAGCTTTATTGGAGTTAGACACCAAATTAAGGAAGTTAGACCCGTTAGACCCTATAAAATATGACTATGCTTTATTTGGATTAGGTGTTTTTGAAAAATTCTAACTTAGAATAATTCTAAAGAGTAACATGTAGTTTACATTATAAACATTAGGTTGACGTTTCTTTAATAAACATAAAACATTTCCATAAAGTCATTCCGCTTACTCTCGAAGTAAATTTGTGAAAACGAAAATTCACACAATCATGAAAAATTACTTAGGACTTCTTGCGCTATGTTGCGGTTTGATTTTAACATCTTGTAACGATGACGACGATACTTCAACACCACCAATAGGAGATTTAATTGAATTAGAAAGCAGATCAACCTCACCTGTTCTCTTAAAAAAAATGTCTGGTTTTACAGATATTGAAATTTATAATTTACTTTCTTCTGAAGATACTTACATTCCTGACTTTACATATGGATCTATGGCGGATGGAGCCGGTCTACTTCGTAATACAGACGGAACTTATACCCTAATAAACAATATAGAAGCGGATTATGCAATAGCACGTATTACGCTTGATGAAACATTCAAACCAATAAAAGGAGAACATATACTTAATGCAGTTGCAACTGCGGAGACTGCTCAATGTTCTGGATCTATGATTACTCAAGAAGAGCATGGTTTTGGTCCTATGTATTTATCAGGAGGAGAATGGGGAGGAAACTCTAAGGGAGTTTTTGCAACAGATCCTTATAGAGATCCTTCTATTGCTTCTACTCCTAGAATGTTAACTTCTATGGGGCAATGGTCTACAGAAAATGCCGTTGCTATTGGAAAAGATGCATACCCAGATAAAACTGTAGTATTTATCGGAGATGATAATAGTAATGACGAAGTACCTTCTGGTCAATTAGGTATGTATGTTGGAAACGCTGGTGATCTAAATGGCGGAAAATTATACGGATTAAAAGTAACCTCTCCTGGAATTACATATGAAATGGATATGGAAGAAGGTACAGCATACGATATGGAGTTTGTAGAATTAACAGAAAAAGATATTGATCTATTAGATGCAGAAGCTAAATCTAAAGGAGTTATGGGATTCTCTAGATTAGAGGATATCGACTGGAGAAGAGGTTCTGGGGCTAATAATAGAGAAGTTTATCTTGCTGTAACTGGAAGAGATAAACCAGATCTTATCGGAAAAGGAACTCGTTCTGGAAGAATATACAAAGTAGTATTAAACGAAAATGATCCAACAGGTGCTGGAAAAATAACTTGTGTATTAGATGGTGATAAAGAAGGTGGTAAAGCAGAAGCTTTTCACAGTCCTGATAACATACTAGTTACAGAAAACTATGCTTACATTCAGGAAGATCCAAATGGTATCCAAGATTTTAAACCTGCAGCTGCTCATTATGCAAGATTATATCAATACGATCTTAATTCTGGCGCGTTACAAGCTGTTTTAGAATGTGATCAAGTAGCTGCTGCAGCTCAAGGATATGGAGCTATAGACAGAAGTTGGGAAATTACAGGAATGATAGATATCTCTGATGTTATTGGAGTTGATGAAACCTTCATTTTAATCACTCAGAATCATGGTTGGGAAAAAGCTGATGGTACTGCGTTTACAGACCCTAATGCTAATCCTAATGTTGCTGATAGCAGAAAAGAAGGAAGTATGCTATATATTATTAAAGGGTTAAAAAGATAATTCATAAATCATATGAATCTTATGCAATTATTGCTAATAAATATAATCAAAAAAGGGGCTTGTCTTATGACGGGCCTCTTTATTTTTTTTGTTCTTTTTTCTTGTGAAGAAGAAGTAAAAAAAGAAGAAACTACAACAATCTCATTCAACACCAAAATGCAGAAGCAATTTGATAAAGATATTTCTTTAGCAATTGCTCATTTAGATAGTATAAAACAGGACCCTAATAAGATTGAAAAGAATTTTAAAGAATCTAGAAAATACTTTAAAAAATTAGAACCTGTATTATCTACATTAGATATTGAAAATTATGGTTTTCTCAACCAACCAAATATTTTAAAGGTTGAAGAAGAAGATTTCACCGATATTAAAATAAAGTCACCTAGTGGGTATCAAGTATTGGAAGAAGAAATCTTTGTAGATAAAAAAGACACTACAACGATCATAAAACATGTGAATTTAATAGCTAGTAGATTAAAACTTATTCAGAAAAATACAGGTTTTGATCACATAAAACAGTATCACTTTCTATGGCTATTTAGAAAAGCAATTGACCGAATAGCACTTACGGGTATTACTGGTTTTGATTCTCCTGTTTTAGAAAATTCATTAGAAGATTCTAAAATTGTATATCAAAGCTTACACACTTATTTATCTATGTTTAAAGATGAATTTAAAGATCCTAATCTATTTAAGATGTGGAAAGAAGAAATACAAGTCACTATAGATTCCCTACAAGGTGATTTTAATGAATTTGATCGCTATCATTTTATTAAAAACAGAACCCATAAACAGTTAACTCTTTGGAATCAAACAGTTTCTGATTGGAAAGTCCAGTTTCCTTTTGAACTAGCTATTAAAAATGATGCAACCTCTCTTTTCTCTTCAGATACTTTTAATGTAACCTATTTTGCAGATAGAAATCAAAAAGAGATCACCCAAGATATGGTATCACTAGGTACAAAGTTGTTTTATGACACGAACTTATCAGCTGATAAAAAAGTTAGTTGTGCTACTTGCCATCAACCAGAAAAAGCTTTTACAGATGGATTAAAGATTTCAAAAGGTGTAACTCGTAATAGTCCTACGCTACTGTATGCGGCATTACAGCAAGGTTTTTTCTATGATAAAAGAGCTGGCGGATTAGAAGGACAAATTATCAGTGTTGTAGAAAATGTAAATGAATTTCATTCTGATTTAAAAACGTTAGAAAAAGCTGTTATTAGTAATAAAGAATATGTAGAACAATTTGCTAAGGTATATCCTAATCGGGAAATTAATAATAACGATATCAGGAATGCAATAGCCAATTACATTCGTACTTTGATTCCTTTTAATTCTAAATTTGATAGAAATATCAATGGTTTGGAAAACACCTTATCAGCAAGTGAAATTAATGGGTACAACCTTTTTAATGGTAAAGCCAAGTGTGCAACTTGCCATTTTGCCCCTTTATTTAATGGGACAGTTCCTCCAGATTATAAAGAATCAGAAATGGAACTTATAGGAGTTCCTAAGCATAATGATACGATTAATGCTACGATAAGTGAAGATTTAGGTAGATATGAAATTTATAAAACTCCAGAACGAAAGCATTTTTTCAAAACATCCACAGTCAGAAACGCAGCTTTAACAGGACCATATATGCATAATGGTGTGTATACTACTTTAGAAGAAGTTATGGATTTTTACAATCGTGGTGGTGGCGCAGGAATTGGTATAGAACAAGAATATCAGACATTACCTCCAGACCCCTTAAATCTTACTAATCAAGAAATTGATGATATAATAGCATTCATAAAAAGTCTAAATGATAATATTTCGGAATCCGAGTATTAGAACTAGTTTATTTAGAGATCAGGATAAGATTAAAAACATCTAAATGGATTATTTTACTACTCAAAACTACGGTCAGGAAAGAGTCGTTGACATTCCATTTACCAATCCTAGTGTTAATCCAGATGTTTCGAAAGGCAAAAAAGAAGGTAGCCTGTTTTTTGAAATAACAGGTTTAGAAAATATTTTTTAGAATCAGAAAATATGAACAAGCAGATTTCTGATTAAACCTGATCAATAAACGAGGCTTATTCTCTATAAATAAGCCTCATTTATTACTTCAAATCACTATAGTGAACCCAAATTCTCTTCAACCAAGTTCTTGGTATTTCCAATAGATTCTAAATTAAAAGTTGTAGAAATATTAAATCTTTACTAACATTTAATCGAATACAACACGGGAAATCATAATTTTTAATATTTTTTTGTTAATTTTATTAAGAATTGTTTCACACCAGGCAATTCTTGATGAAGATGATTATTCCTGAACTCCCCATTAACGAAGATTTTAGAATTGAAGCTTTAAAATCTTTAGGTATATTAGATACAGAGCCTGAAAACGAGTTTGATGAAATAACTGCGCTTGCCGCATATCTCTGTGATACAGAAGCTGCTCTTATATCATTAGTGGATGATGATAGAGAATGGTTTAAATCTTCCTATGGTTTTTCTTCAAAAGAAATTCCTAGAAATCAGTCCTTTTGTGCACATGCCATTTTAGATCCAGATACTCCTTTAATCATAAATGATGCTAGAACAGACGAAAGATTTCATGATAACCCACTTACACTAGATGGTACTGTAGTATTTTATGCTAGTATCCCTCTTATTGACAAGAATGGATTTGCACTAGGAACACTTTGTGTTATCGACAGCCAACCAAAGACACTTAGTGATAAACAGCTAGAGGCGTTAAAATCATTAGCGCATCAAGTAGTTATTCTTTTTGAATTAAATAAAAAGAACAAAGACTTAGAAAAAATAGAAGATAAACTTAGAAAACGGAACGAGTCATTAAAAGAGTTTGCCAGAGTGATATCTCATGATTTAAAAATGCCCTTGGCTAATGTGATTACTACTTCTGATCTTTTAAAACTAAAATTAGCAAACGATCTGGATAAGGAAACTTCAGAGTATTTTGAATATATAAAACAATCATCATTTTCTATGAGTGATTACATTAATGATGTATTGGATCATTATGAAAGTGATAGCCTTGTTCAAAACAAGCCTGAATCATTTAAGCTAAATCATCTCTTAAAAGAAATAGCAGAATTATTAAGTATTAAACCAGATTGTACTATTAATTTTCCAGAACCTAATCCATCATTAAAATCGAACAAATCTGCTTTAAAGCAAATATTTTTTAATCTAATCGGGAACAGTATCAAGTATAATGATAAAGAACATATTATCATTGATATTGAACATTCTGAAGATAAAGTTTTCTATTATTTTAAAGTTACTGACAATGGAATGGGAATTCCTGAGGATAAAATTGACTCGATTTTCGAATTATTTACTACCGCAAATGGAACCGATAGAAGCGGAAACAAGGGGAATGGAATAGGTTTATCAACGGTAAAAAAACTAGTGGTAACTCTTGGCGGCTGTATTAAAGTAAAATCTACACTTGGAGTATGTACCTCTTTTGACTTTTCTATAAAGAAATAAATAGATTTTATTTTATTGTTGCTATACAAGCTTCGGCGCATTTTTCTCCATCAATAGCTGCAGAAATAATTCCTCCAGCATAACCAGCACCTTCGCCACAAGGATATAACCCCTTTATTTGTGTATGCTCCAATGTTTTTCTATCTCTAGGAACTCGTACCGGCGAAGATGTTCTTGATTCCGGAGCGTGAACCACTGCTTCATTAGTCAGATACCCTCTCATGCTTTTATCAAATGCCTTAAATCCTTCTTGTAGTGTTTTATGAATGAATTTTGGAAAAACCTCTCCCATATCTATCGAACTCAAACCAGGTTTATAGGAAGTTTCTGGTAAATCTACAGATACTTTTCTATTGGTCAAATCCACTAACCGCTGTGCAGGAACTCTTTGAGTCTCTCCAGCTAAATGCCAAGAGCGTTGCTCAATACTTTTCTGAAAATACATCCCTGATAACGGTCCATACTTCGAAAAATCTTTAAAATCTTCTAGACGAAGCTCCACTACAATACCACTATTAGAAGTTGGTTGATCTCTTTTAGAAGGTGACCATCCATTGGTAACTACTTCTCCTGGGCTTGTTGCACATGGAGCAATAACTCCTCCTGGACACATACAAAAAGAATACATTCCTCTACCATCAACCTGTTTTACTATGCTGTATGGTGATGGAGGAAGATAAGGTCCTCTAACCTCACATTTATATTGTATCTGATCAATTAATTGCTGAGAATGTTCTACTCTAACTCCTAGAGCAAAAGGTTTTGCCTCTATTTCAATCTCTTTCTTGTACAATAATTCAAAAATATCTCTAGCAGAATGTCCGGTAGCTAAAATAACTTTATTCGTTTTTATGCGGTCTCCATTTTGTAGAATTACAGAATCGATTTCATTATTTTTAATATCAAAATCGGTTACCCTAGTCTCAAAATGTACTTCGCCCCCATTTTCTCTTATTTTTTGTCTAATGGCCGCAATAATTGCAGGTAATTTATTAGTTCCAATATGAGGGTGTGCTTCTACCAAAATTTGATCTGTAGCTCCAAAACCTACTAATAACTGAAGAATTCGATTTACATCTCCCCTTTTTTTAGAACGTGTATATAATTTACCATCACTATAAGTTCCTGCTCCTCCTTCTCCGAAACAGTAATTAGAATCTTCATTAACAATATGATCTCTATTTATAGCTTTGAGATCTCTTCTTCTTTCGCGAACATCTTTTCCTCTTTCTAATACAATCGGCTTATACCCAAGTTCAACACATCGTAATGCTGCAAATAAACCTGCAGGACCTGCACCAATAATTACTACCTCACTAGCATTAGAAACATCCGGATAATCAGGTAACTTAATTGGTATTTCCTCAAAGTCCTCTTGTACAAATACTTTTATTTTCAAATTTACTTTGATCGCCTTTTGACGCGCATCAATAGAACGTTTTAAAACTTGTATGTGTCTAATCTCATCAATAGAAATTCCATTCTTTCTAGACACCATGATCTTTAAACGGTCTGGATCTGCAGCTATTTCTGGTGATACTTGTATGCTAAATTCGTATTGCAAAGGATATATATTCTAAAATTTTCACGAAGATACAATGTTACCTATAAACAACTCTATTTGTTACGAACATAAATCAGTTTAAACTTTCCGCTAATATGCTCGCGTTCATCTATTTCAAATTGCTTAAGCGAATTAAACAAAGGGGTTAGTTTTGCAAACCCAAAATTTCTAGAATCAAAATTAGGCTGTTTCTTTAGAATTAATGAACCTACATCTCCCAAAAAAGCCCAACCATCTTCACTCGCAGCGTCTTCTACTGAATTCCTCAATAATCTAATTGTTTTTGAAGTGATTTTATCTAAATTAGATTTATCAGACTTTTCTTTACCATCTTTTTTCTCAGTATCTTTTTTCAAAATTTCTAAATAAATAAACTTATCACAAGCTACTATAAAAGGATCCGGAGTTTTCTTTTCTCCAATTCCATACACAACAACACCGGCTTCTCGCAGTCTCATTGCTAATTTAGTAAAATCACTATCCGAAGACACCAAACAAAAACCATTCACTTTTTCTGAATATAAAATATCCATTGCATCTATAATCATGGCAGAATCCGTGGCATTCTTTCCTGTAGTATAACTATATTGCTGTATCGGATTTATTGCATTTTCTAACAAAATATTTTTCCATTTTGCTAGGTATGGTTTTGTCCAATCACCATAAATACGTTTAATAGTAGGAGTTCCATACTTGGTAATCTCCTCCATCATTTCTTTTATATACTTGGCAGGTATATTATCCCCATCGATTAGGACCGCCAATTTTGTATCTTTCATCATGGTTTTAAAGGTACACAAATACAATAGCTAAAAAAAGAATTCAATAGTAATCTAATGTGCATTAAAGAAATACTAAAAAACACACAACATAGACCTTGGGAACTGCCGTCTGATAATTGGAGATTTTATCAAGAATGGAATAGAGCAATATTCTTACATTGGAAAGTTGACTATGACGAATTAAGAAAACTTGTTCCTAAAGAATTGGAGATAGATTTATACAATGGAGAACCATGGGTATCATTAGTTGCATTTTCTATGGAAAAAATCAGACCTAAATTTCTTCCCTACTTTACTCCTATTTCTAATTTTGATGAAATCAACATTCGCACTTACATAAAATCTGGAAAAAAGACCGGAGTTTATTTCTTAAGCATTGAAGGAGGAAAAATAATTTCTTGCAGTATTGCTAAAGCCATCTCGGAACTTCCTTATAGATATTCTAAAATCAAAAGAGACTCCAATAGCTATACATCTAAAAATAAAAAGTATAAAGATTCTCTAAAAATTAAATTTACAGTAGGTAAAGAACTAAACAATAAGTCCAAACTTGACCTTTGGTTAACTGAGCGATATGCTCTTTTTCAGGATGTAAAGAATACAATCAACGAATATGAAATACATCATCCAGAATGGTGCATAAACGGTATTGACATCAACAATTTAGAAATTAATTATACTCGTTTTAATAATTTATTAAAAGGAATCCCTCACAAGACAAGTTATTCTAAAGGTGTTCGAGTAATCGCTTGGGGAATGAATAAAAAGAAAAAGGTCTATTATCCATAAAATTATCTAAAAAAATGTATTTTGCCCATAAAAATAAATACTTCGTCGATACTATATATTATTGAGGTAAGAGGAATATGATAAGAAAAAATAGCTCTACACCGCTAGTCTCATTAAAAAAACTTTAACTTTTATTAATATTTAAGTTTCTATATTTGATTTAAACAAACAATCAATATACCCATGAAAAAACTATTTTTTTTAGCCATTGCGCTTATCGGTTTTACCACAGTTTCAAATGCCCAAAGCTTAAAATTTGGTGTTAAAGGAGGTGTGAATTTCGCTAATATAGATTCTCGATTTGACACTGATGCCAGAACTGGTTTTCATCTAGGAGCGGTAGCAACAATAGGTTTACCAGGTAAATTTGCTATTCAACCAGAAGTTTTATATTCTGCTCAAGGTACTGATGATTTAAAGGTGGACTACATCAACGTTCCTATTTTAGTGAAATATAAATTCTTAAAGTTTCTTAGTTTCGAGGCTGGTCCACAATTTGGTGTTGTTGTAAATGATGATTATGAAGTTGGTGAGCCAGAAAGCTTTGATGTAAGTGTTGCTGCTGGAGCTGGCGTAACCTTTGGAAAATTCTTTGCACAAGCAAGATATAATCATGGTCTTACAGACGTTGATGATGCTATTAGTAGTCAAAATAGAACTTTTCAACTCTCTGTAGGATATTATATTTTTTAATAAAAAACAGCTATAAACCTTATAAAAAGGCGGAAGTTAAACTTCCGCCTTTTTTTATGATCTATTTTTTCTTCGTCGATTATAGTTTCTGTTATTCCGTTTAGGTTTAGAAGAATTTTGATTTTTCTTTGGTGGCGCTGCATTATAATCAAAAACAAAACTAGGCTCAAAACCTTCTATAACTTCTTTAGGTAGCGTTAATCCTAATAATTTCTCTATTCCTTTTATATAAGCTACTTCTTCTTGAGATACTAAGGAAATTGCTTCTCCACTAGCTCCTGCCCTACCTGTACGACCAATTCTATGAACGTAGTCTTCAGAAATGTTCGGTAATTCATAATTAATCACATGTGGTAACAAAGGGATATCAAGTCCACGTGCTGCTATATCGGTTGCTACTAAAACTCTGATTTTATTTTGTTTAAAACCACTCAATGCTTTCGTTCTTGCTCCCTGACTCTTATTCCCATGAATTGCAGCAGATGTAATTCCATTTTTAGACAACTTTTCGCTTAAGCGATTTGCTCCATGTTTTGTTCGCGTAAAAATCAATACTTGCTTCCAATTCCCTTCGGATATCAACTTAATAACTACAGAAGATTTCTTCGCTTTATCAACTTTGTACATCTTTTGATCCACCTTCTCAGCGGTGGTATTTTCTGGAGCAGCTTCTACAGAAACAGGTTGATACAAAATCCCATTAGCTAACTTTTTAATTTCTTTAGAAAATGTTGCAGAAAATAACAAGTTTTGTCTTTTCTTAGGTAATAATGCTAGTATTTTATTAATATCTCTCTGAAATCCCATATCCAGCATTCGATCTGCTTCATCTAATACTAATATCTCAACCTTAGAAAGGGATAGAGCTCTTCGTTCGTGTAAATCCAACAAACGACCAGGAGTAGCAACCAAAACATCCACTCCGTTTCTTAACGCCTTTATCTGAGGATTAGCGTTTACACCTCCAAAAACAACCATAGATCTAAGATCTGTATATGTACTATAGGCTTTTACGTTGTCCAATATTTGTGCCGCTAATTCTCTTGTAGGAGTTAAAATAAGTGCACGGATCGGTCTTTTTCTAAATGGTTTATTATGAGCTAATAATTGAAGGATTGGTAATGTAAAACCCGCTGTTTTACCTGTCCCAGTCTGAGCAGATGCTAAAACATCTTTTCCTTCTAAAATTGGTGGTATTGCTTTTTCTTGAATTGGTGAAGGTACTGTATACCCTTTTTTGTCGATTGCTTTTAATAAAGCATCGGATAATCCTAATGATTCAAATGACATATAAATTGTTTAAGAAACAACAATCTACTACATAATGCCATTTCTGAATATAGCGGCAAAGGTACGTTTAATTTTAGTATATTATTTCACTTCGGGTTTTCATATTTTGTAAATACCTAAAATGCAGGATATTTCTAAAAATAGTATCTAAATTAGTGAAATCTTACCCTAAAAATTCGTTAAGTCTAAACCTTCAATATCAAATCTTATAGTATATTTGACAAACAATAATCAAGAATGCAATTTAAACACCCAGAATTTCTTTATGCTTTATTTGCTCTTCTTATTCCTATTATTGTTCATTTATTTCAATTAAGACGTTTTCAAAAAGTACCTTTTACCAATGTACAATTTCTAAAAGCAGTTACCATTCAGACTCGTAAGAGTTCACAAATTAAAAAATGGTTAACCCTATTAGCTAGGTTATTAGCATTTGCAGCACTTATTATTGCTTTTGCTCAACCATTTTTAGCTTCAGAAGAAATCGTTGGAAAAAAAAGTGAAACTGTTATTTATCTCGACAATTCTTTTAGTATGCAAGCCAAAGGTTCTAAAGGTCCATTGCTGCAGAGAGCGATTCAGGAATTGCTTAGCTCTTTACCAGAAGATGAAGTTGTTTCCATATTTACGAATACAGAAACTTTTAAAGAGGTTACCAAAAAAGATATTCGAAATGACTTACTTCAACTAGAATATACTTCGAATCAGATAGCATATAGTGCTGCGTACTTAAAAGGAAAACAGCTTTTAGGTAATTCTCCAGAAACTATAAAACGTATCATTATGGTTTCAGATTTTCAACAAAAGGATGAAGCTTTTGACATACCTACTGACTCAGAAACCAAAACAAATCTTATAAAACTAACACCTGTAACTCGCCAGAATATTGCTATTGATAGTCTTTCTCTGAGTAGAGATGAGAATAATGAAATGGTTTTAAATGTTTTATTAAGTAATACTGATGCTCGTGCTGATAATATTTCTGTTGCTTTTTATAATGGAGAAAAATTAATTGCTAAAACAACCGCTTCTATTCCTAAAAACAGTAAAACTTCTACTCAATTTAGAGTTGATGAGAATACTAAAATTAATGGACGTATTGTTATAGAAGATCCTGCCTTAAACTTTGATAATTATCGATATTTTACCATTAATACTCCCGAAAAAATAAAAGTTGTAGCTATTAATGAAACTAACGATAATTTTATAAAAAATATTTACACATCAGATGAGTTTTTATTGATTAGTGCCAAAATAGATGAGTTAAACTATAATGATATTGGTAATGCTAATCTTGTACTAATTAATGAGATTAGGCAAATTCCTGTTTCACTAATTAATGCTCTTAAATCTTTTAAAGATCAAGGAGGTACTATTTGTTTTATTCCTGCGACGGATGGAAATCTTGCATCATACCAACAATTTATAAATAGTTTTTCTTCGGAAAGTTTAATAGCAAAAAGTGTTCAAGAAAAGAAAATAACAGGAATTAATTTTTCTCATCCTTTATACAAAGGTGTTTTTGATAAAAGAATTACCAATTTTCAGTACCCAAAGGTAAATTCCTTTTATCAAACAACTGCTAATAATACTATCTTATCTTTTGAGGATAGTAGCCCGTTTTTGTATGTAACAAAATCCATGTATGTATTTACTGCGCCTATTAATAACGAGAACTCTAATTTTAAGAATTCTCCATTAATTGTTCCCACTTTATACAACATTGGAAAACAAAGTCTAAAACTATCTGATATTTCTTATAACATAGGACAAATAAACACCTATGATATCCCTATTTCATTAGGGCAAGATGGAATTTTATCGTTAGAATCAAATGAAGAAAGTAGTATTCCATTGCAGCAAAGTTTTGCCACCAAAGTTAGAATTACAACAGACGAGGTTCCTTCTAAAGCAGGAATTTATGCTCTTAAGGACAAAGAAAAATTGATTCAACATGTGGGTTATAATTACAATACTTTAGAAAGTGATTTACAATACTATAACCTCTCTACAACAAAAGAATATGAGGTAAGCGATTCTGTAACCACTTTGTTCGAGCAAATAAAAGAAGAAACTAGTATTCACGAACTTTGGAAATGGTTTATTATTTTTGCTTTGATTTTCTTATTAATTGAAATCTTATTATTAAAATATCTCAAATGAATTTCTTATTAAAGGCAGCTACTATTTTTGATCCATCATCGCCCTTTCATAATCAAACAGTAGATATTCTTATCGAAAATGGAATCATTAAAGATATCGATTCGTTAATCGAAATAACAGAAAACGTAGAGGAAATTAAACTAGATACATTACATGTTTCTCAAGGATGGTTTGATAGTAGCGTAAGTTTTGGAGAACCGGGATATGAAGAACGAGAAACAATAACTAATGGACTTGAAGTGGCTGCTAAAAGTGGTTTTACGAGTATTGGATTAAACCCAAACACGCTTCCTATAATCGATACCAGTGCTTCTGTAGGTTTTCTGAAAGGAAAATCTCTACAAAACGCGGTAGACCTCTACCCCATAGGTTCTCTTACGACAAAATCAGAAGGTATTGACATGGCAGAGCTTTATGATATGAAACAAGCTGGAGCTATTGCTTTTGGAGATTATAAAAAACCTATCAAAAACCCAAACCTATTAAAGATTGCATTATTATATGCACAAAATTTTGACGGTATGGTCCTTTCCTTTCCACAAGATACTAGTATTGCCGGAAAAGGTATGGTACACGAAGAAAAACAAAGCACATTACTTGGACTTAAAGGTATTCCTGCTTTGGCAGAAGAATTGCAGATATCCAGAGACCTTTTCCTTTTAGAATATACTGGAGGAAAATTACATATACCGACAATTTCGACTGCAAAATCGGTTCAATTAATTAGAGAAGCAAAATCAAATAAATTAAATGTAACTTGTAGTGTTTCTGTTCATCATCTATCTCTTACTGATAAAGAATTAACAAGTTTTGACACAAATTACAAGGTACTGCCACCGTTAAGAACAAAAAAAGATGCAGATGCTTTAATTGAAGGAGTTAAAGACGGAACTATAGATATGGTTACAAGTGATCATCAACCAATAGATGTAGAAAATAAAAAAGTAGAATTTGATAATGCTATGTATGGAACAATAGGTTTAGAAAGTACTTTCGGAATTCTAAATAATATACTAGATATCAATCATACCATATCACTACTTACCAAAGGAAAATCAATATTCGGAATTGAAACAGATTCCATAGATAAGGGAAATAAAGCTAACTTGTCATTATTTACCTCAAAAGGAAATTCTATATTCAAAGAAGAACACATACGATCTACTTCTAAAAATAGCGCATTTTTAGAAAAAGCTATGAAAGGTGATACTTATGGAATTATTTCTAATGGACAAATAGTATTAAAATAAACACTTAATTCTCATGCAATCAGATTACGAAAAACAAGGTAAAACTGCAGCTATCATATCATATATAACTATAATAGGTACTATTATAGCGCTCTTTATGAATCAAGATAACAAAAACAAATTTGCTACTTTTCATATCAGACAAGCTTTAGGAATTAATATAGGTTTTTATCTGTTAGGAGCATTAGTAAGTATGTTCGATTCTTGGATAATTTCCTCTTCCTTTTACATTTTTATCTTCGTACTTTGGGTTTTTGGTTTAATAACCGCCATTAGAGAAGAACAAAAAACTGTTCCGATTGTAGGCCCCTACTTTCAAGAATGGTTTACATTCGTGAAATAAATAACACTATACAATTATTTATTCTATAAGAAATTTAGTGAGTTTTAAATCGGGAGAAAGCTTTATAACTAGTATTACAGAATCACTATCTGATTGTACTAAATATCTATATCCCTCATCTTGGTCCATTAAATCAAATTCTGAAAATTTACCTTGACTATCCATATTTTTTGTAATAAACTCCTTTACTTTATCTAAAGTAAAAGAGGCTTGTAAGTCAGTAGAAAATTGATCAAAAATTTTCTGTGAATCATTAGCGTTATACGAGGCAACGATAGTCTTCATTGTACTTTCATAATCAACATCTGTCTGGGCCACACCTATATGTAAACAAAAGAACAGACTAAAAAAGATTATTTTTCTCATCATTAAATTTATTTTAAGGAGCTTAAATTTAGGGAATATTCCACTAATAATTATCAAAATTAAGTATTAATACGTATTTAAGTAATAAGAATTATGTAATTATCAGTATTGTAAATTAAGAATTTTAAAATAATACATTAAAAAACCTGCGAAACTGATTTCGCAGGTTTTGAATTATGGTATTGTTATTATATGCTATTGTTTTGGTTTTGGACTCCATTTTAAGAAGTTCGGTTTTACGACTAACATTGCCCATCCCCAGTTTTGTAATCCGCTAGGATCAGCAACTCCTTTTAGAATTTCCATACTATCTCCAGCAAACATCTGAGAATATCCTATTTTTAAGGTAGCATATGGTAGTATTTTTTGAGTAAAAACTAAATCTAGTTCTGTACCTAAGTATGTATCATCAGTTCCAGCAATATCTTCTGCAGCAGAGAAATAGTGAAGTTTTGCCAATAAACTACTGCTTTTACCAGTTTTGATCACAGCTTTAGCATAGATATCTTGTAGCCCTACACTATTGGCATGATTCCCTACATAAAAGTAATCCATATATCCATTAAATTTATGATTCGTTCCAAAGATTGGGAAGAAGGATGTAATCTCTCCATCTGTTCCTCCATTATCATCACCACTAAGCAGTTCTCCACCTATTCCGAATAAAGTTTTTCCTGGTTTATAGGTAACCTCTAGACCGGCATTATATGCTGATAAATCAACTGTTTCTGTAAATTTTCCAGTTTGTGCATATAAGTTTAAAGCTATTTTTAATCCTTTAGCAGGTTTAGCAACTAGATGTGTACCAAAGGTTTGTCTATTTACAGTTCCATCAATTGGAGTTTGACCATCGGTATCTAAATTCTGATAAGAATTATTTACAAAAAGAAAACTCCCAGAGAATTTAGTCCAGTCTTTATGTAACCAAGCATAAGCCATTCCTTTGTAATCAAATACAGCTCTTACATTACCATCATTATTAGGATCAAATAAAGTGTTGATTCTACTTACTCCATTTTGATTAAAAGAAAAACCAAGTTCTAGTTTTAAACCATTCTCATTTTTATACTTGATTAATGCAGCATCATGAAACCTTCCTTGCATTGCCCAATCCAATCCACCAAGTATTCTCTGATCGTCATAAGAAAGTGCTTGTCTTCCTATTTTAGTAGACCATCCACTGCCAAACTTAAAATTAATCCAAGCTTGGGCTAGTGAGAAACTATTATTGTTATCAGCCGCAGCTATCTGGGGTGTATCTCCCCAAACACTTACATCCTGTACACTAAGATATGTAGAAAACTTGTCTGCAGTATATCCAAATTTTAATCGAGAACGTTGTTGTACAAATATAGCTGCATCTACTCCAGCTGGAGTTAAATTACCAAAACCGTGTAAATACTCTAATCGTGGTCTTATATCTGCATCAATACTTAATTCCTGTGCCTGTATACTACCTATTAGGAATATAGCACACATTAATAATTGTAATCTTTTTTTCATATAAATTGGTTTTTAAGATTTAGGTAAAAAAAAACGTATTAAAAAACTTGTTTAAAATACGTAATTTTCCCCGTTTAAATAACAGGTATAAACTTTAATTTATATTTTCACCTTCTCATATAAACTTGTTACTGCATTAAAAGCTTTTGTTAAATCATTGCTGATTTTATACATCTCAGACGGCTTAAATCCTTGATTCATAAGTTTTTCTTTGTTGTTTTTCACATTTTCCCACTTTGTCATTGCAACTCCTAACTTCTCATCGATTTGAGCATTATTAAAATTAGAAATCAATAACATAGTAATAGCACCATCTATTTCATTAAATACATTGTTCAGCATTAAAGCAGAATTTTTCGTTTTTAATGTGGTTTGATTAGCATAATAATATAAAGCCAATCTTTGCGAAAGCATACGTTGTCTACCCGACATGTTAATCATTTTCTTAAGCTCTAAATCGGATTCACCTAAACCTTCGTCTTCCATTAAATCATCATCACTTTTATTAGCTCCTTTAGACTCTACAATAACAGCAGATACAACATCATTAGTTGCTTTTAATAAATCTGTATTTAAATCAATAATTTTCTTAGCATTATCGTAATTAGGTGTACTTTCTATAAGTTTCTTAAACTCAGCCCAGATAGTATTAACTTTTACAATTCTATCTTTAGTTACCTTATACCCTGAATTTTGATTTATAATACCATTTTGTTTTTCAAAAATAATCTTACTTGTTAAAAGATCTCTCTTTGCTTTGGTATCACTAGGATTTTCTACTAAATATAAATAAGACTTAGCCATCTTTTGACTTAGCATTCTTTGTTTTCCAGAAATATTAACTGCTTTATTAAAGGTTAACATTCCATATTTCATACTTTGTTGTGCACTTAACGTATTTGTGCTTGATGCTACCATTCCTACTAAGAATAACAACATTATAGACTTAAATGTAAAACTATTTTTCATTGTTTAATTTTTATAATTGAGATTAATTTTTAATATTCCTCTAGGGATAAATGAGTGATTTTATTATCTGATGATAATCCTAAAACTAGAATTGTAGATGAATTTTCAAATTCCGTTAAATAACGCTTGTTACCATCATCATCCATTAAAAAAGAAGATTCTCCCATCGATCCTTTTTTTGATTGATTATTGGTAATAAAACTTTTAACTTTATCTAATGTAAATGACGATTGTAGATCAGGAGAGAATAATCCGAAAAGAGAGTCGGCATTCTTAGCATTATAGGCATCAGAAATTTTTGTTATAGTCATCTGATAACTATCTTCTGTTTGTGTAAAACTAAAACATATACACAGTAATAGTAAGTAGGTAATTTTTTTCATAAAGTTTGGGATTTGAAATTAAAAGGTTAATATTTGATTAATAAATTTTATGATTTTAAATTTACGGTTAAACCGTAAAAAAGTGTTAATACTACTTGTCAAAACTATTTACAAAATCGCTAAAAAGCATTTTTTATCGATTAAACGTGGCTTCAGAACGATCATTAACAAGAATAATACGATCAATAGTTAATACTAAACACCGAATAAATATTAAATTTTATAATAACAGAGTTAAGCATTACTTGTAATCGCTAAAAGCTCATGAATAATTATAAAATAATGGTTTTCAGTTTTTTAAAAAAAATAACATAAATCTAAAATTTGTATTAAAATTTACTAAACCTATGTTAACTTTACGGTTAAACCATAATTTTAATACGTTTTTAACATAAAATTAACTAGCGTTTAATATCAAAACGTTAAAAAATGACTCAGGAATGAAATATCTGTACTAAAAAGCATAAAACATTAATTAATAGATATTTAATAAAAATACGGTTCGTTAAAAAGTATTAATATTAAAATTAACAGATACAGTATCTCATTTTTATGAAAAGAATAACCAAAATAATTTTAAAAATCTTAGTCATATGTCTTTTAACAATGTTAACTCAAATTGGTGGCCTATTTTACTTTATTGCTGAAGTAATCACTTCTAAAAAATCAAAAAACTATCGATTAAAAAAAATAAGTTGGTTTATTGGATTATACCTATTCAGTACATTTTTTATAGTACCGTATATAGCTCCTCTTTTTGGAAGAGAAAAAATTATAAATACTGAATTTATACAATCCTGTACTGTTTTAACCAAACTTAGTAATAGGAACTACGTTACTCCAGAATTAAATATATCATTACAAAATATTGCTAGGACGATTCATCAGAAAAATAGTGGTATTAAACTTATATACCTTGATGCTAATTTTCCTTTTATTGATGGATTCCCTTTACCTCCTCACCTAAGTCATAATGATGGTAAAAAAATTGACATATCTTTTATTTATGAAAATAATGATGGTTTAATTACTAATAAAAAACCAGCACTATTTGGGTATGGTATATATGAAGAACCAAGCCCTATTGAATATAATCAAATAGAAGTCTGCAAAAAAAAGGGGTATTGGCAATATGATTTTGCCAAATACTTAACTTTTGGGGTTTCAAATAATCAACTTAAGCTTTCAAAAAAAGCTACAAAAGATTTACTTTTGGCAATTGTAAATCAAAAAGAAGTCGGAAAGGTCTTTATAGAACCTCATTTAAAAAATCGATTGAGCATACAACATCCTAAAATTCGATTTCATGGTTGTCAAGCGGTAAGACATGATGACCATATTCATTTACAACTAAAATAGACCTTAATGGGCTATGACTAACTTAAACAAACAATATGCAAACTAAATCGTTATCGCTACATCATATTATTAAAGAACCAGCAATAAAAAAAGACAAAACACCTGTTTTATTTATGTTTCACGGGTATGGTAGTGATGAAAATGATTTGTTTTCTTTTTCTTCGGAATTACAAGAAGAATTATTCATTATTTCTGTAAGAGCACCTTATCCTATGCAACCTTATGGTAATGCTTGGTATGCGATCTATTTTGATGCTGCTCAAGGAAAGTTTAGTGATGATGAACAGGCTATTGAATCTCGTGATAAAATAGCTACGTTTATAGACGAGGCAGTTATTGCATATAATTTAGATCCTACCAGCGTAACACTACTTGGTTTTAGTCAAGGTACAATTCTTAGTTATTCTGTAGCACTTTCATATCCCGAAAAAATAAAAAATGTAGTAGCCTTAAGTGGATACTTAAATGAAGATATCATTAAAGAGGGTTACGATCGTAATGACTTTTCAAAACTAAACATATACTGCTCGCATGGTAGCGTAGATCAAGTTATCCCCATAGATTGGGCAAGAAAAGCTCCTGTTAAGTTAAAAGAGTTAGGCATACACACTTCGCTAAACGAATTCCCAGTTGGTCACGGAGTAGATCCCCGTAATTTTTATCAATTTAAAGAATGGTTGACTAAGCATATTTAGAAAAGCGGTATAAACCATAATAAGCGATAGTTTTTTTCGTTGGAATAAAGACACTTATCTCAAACTCCAAACATGAAAACACTATCCTCAATAATTGTTTTCGTATTCTTAACTATTACCTTTTTAGGTAATGCACAGATTACGTATGAAACCGCTTTCCCTAATATTGATTTTGAATTTCCAGTTGAAATACAATCTCCCAGTGATGGAACCGATCGAATTTTTATTGTTGAACAAAGAGGAAGGGTTAAAGTTTTTCCTCGAATTAGTAATGTTTCGGCTAATAATGTAGATACCTTTTTAGATATCACAGATCGTGTACGTTTTAGAGACGGTCAAGAAGTTGGATTGTTAGGATTGGCTTTTCATCCTGATTATGAAAATAATGGATATTTTTACACTTACTACACTACAGATAGCCCAGTGTCAGGTATATCGGTGAGAATGGTACTTTCTAGGTTTACGGTAAGTAATTCTAATTCTAACTTTGTAGATCCAGATAGTGAATTGGTGATTTTTCAGTTCGATAAAAATCAGAATAATAGCAACCACAATGGAGGTAAAATTGCTTTTGGTCTAGATGAATATCTTTATATATCCATTGGTGATGGTGGAGGCGGAAATGATCCTGAAGGGAATGGACAAAATAAAAATACTGTTTTTGGTAGTATTCTTCGTATCGATGTAGACTTAGATGGAAATAATTCAGTAGAAACGAATCCAGATTTACCAAATGGTAATTATGAAATTCCAAGTGATAACCCTTTTGCCAATTCTGATGGATTAGATGAGATATATGCATATGGCATTAGAAATACTTGGAAGTTCTCATTTGATAATGAATCTGGTAGATTATGGGGAGCTGATGTTGGTCAAGGAGCTTTTGAAGAGGTAAATATAATTGAAAATGGAAAAAACTATGGTTGGAGTCGATTTGAAGCCAATTCTGTGGCTAATAGTAATGTAACCATCAATGAACCTACTGTTTTTCCGGTTCATTTTTATAACCGAAATCAAGGAGATCGTTCCATAACTGGTGGCTATGTTTATCGAGGCTCAGAGATCACGAGTCTAAATCCTGATATTAACTCTAAATATATTTTTGGAGATTATGTAAGTGGAAGAGTTTGGGTACTGGATTATAACCCTTCTTCTGGAACAGCTAACAGTACATTATTATTTAATACATCTGGTGAGTTTGTTTCTTCTTTTGGAGTAGATAAAAATGGTGAATTATATTTTAGTGATTATGGAAGTAATGCACAAATCTATAAACTAGTGGATGGAACGACCACAACACCAGGAACTGCTATAAGTGGTATTGGACAATGGCAATCATTAAATCAAGGAGTTCCCAATGGAGTCATTCAAGCTATCGTAACAGATACTAATGGCGATGTATATCACGCTGGAACTTTTAGTGAAGTAGGAAATATAAGCGCTAATAATATCGCCGTTTGGAATGAATCATCTGGATGGAGATCGCTAGGTATTGGATCTAATGGAACTATTAATACACTTAAAATTTCTTCTAATGGAAATTTATATGCTGGAGGAGCTTTTACTGAAATAGGAGGTGTTTCTGCACAAAATATAGCCGTCTGGAATGGGAACAACTGGTCTGCATTAGGATCAGGAATAGATGGAACAATAGCGTCTATTGAAATTGATGATAATAACAACATATATGCTGGAGGTGTTTTTGAAACAATAAATGGGAACACTGTAAGAAATATTGCATTATGGAATGGCACAACTTGGTCAGCATTAACTGATGTAACTAGTGGAATAGCAGGAACAAATAATGAAGTAAGATCATTGGCATTAGACACAGACGGAATACTATATGTAGGTGGAAATTTTGACGAAGCTGGAAACGTTACTGCGAATAGAATTGCTACTTGGAATGGAACTAACTGGGGAGCATTAGGTACAGGAACTAGTGGTTTTGTAGAGGCAATCGCAATAACTCCAACAGAAGTGTTTATTGGAGGTAATTTTTCTATAGCAGGTGGTCAAACTGTTAATAGAATAGCAAGATGGAATAAAAGCAATACTACTTGGTCATCTGTTAATAATGGAGTGAATAATATAGTAAACACATTAATTCACGATGGAAATAATTTATACGTCGCTGGTGCTTTTGACACTGCCAATATTGATACTAATAATAGTGTTATTGTTAATAATATCGCAAGATGGAATGAAACAAATGGTTGGGAAGCATTAGGTACTGATATTAATGTTGGAGTAGATATTAAAATAAACACCATGAGTTTTGCATCCGATAATGAAGGTATTAATACTGTTTTTGCTGGCGGTAATTTCTCTACTGCAGGAGCTATCAATGCTAGTAATACTGCGCAATGGATATCCGAGAATACTTTAACTATTCCTGAAACAAATGAACCAACCACCTTTTTATACCCTAATCCAACTAATGGCATAGTACAATTACCTAAAGAAAACGAGTGGATACTTACTAATAATATCGGCAAAATAATTAATAAAGGAAAAAGTACTACTATCGATATTTCTGGGTATGCTACCGGTATGTACTTTTTGAAATTAAAAGACAAAAAGACTTTAAAGATCATTAAAAAATAGAAAGCAAATTTTAACGATATTTATCCCCAAGACCAACTCCTCTTAAGATCATAGGTGTTATTTTTTCTAACCTCGAAGCTTTGGTAGTATCTCTTTTTGCATTAGTAATATATTCTGCGTATTCTTTTTGTTTAAACCGAGGCAACTTCTCAAAACTATTTTTTAGATCCTTATTAGCTTCTAAAATTACTTTTAACTCTTCTGGTATATTAATATTGGTTGAAGGTTTTTTAATTGTTATTTCTTTACCATCTTTTTGATTTTGTATCGCTTCAAGAACGTATTGTAACACTAAGTCTTTTTCTATTTCTTCATAAGAAGAAAATCTCCATTGTCGCAAACCTTTTGTCTTTCCTTCTTGTGCATTAATCAATTTACCTTGATCGTCTTTTAGAAACACTCCTTGATGAAACCATATCCCCACATAAGATTTAAATGCTGTTAAACCTATTACATTCTTACCACCTATCATATATGTTGGTGTACCCCACTTCATTGTTTCCTCCATTTCTGTAGAAATCATAATAGATCTTAATAATTCTAAGCTTTTTTTCCAGTGTAACTTACTGTTAATAAAAGTATCTACTGTTTTATTATTCTCCAAAACACAAAAAATATAGTTCTATTTTCTCTCTAAAATAGATATTACTCTGCCAAGTACTCTTTTAATCTTTGTCCTAAAAAATAATTCCAACCTGCTATACAACTCTCTCTTGCAAATTCGGGAATATCAGATGGAAAATCTTCAGTTACCGTAAGGGATAATTTAAGTCTAGTTTGATGATCTGTTTTAAATAATTCAAAAGTCACAAACGCATCTCCTGGATATTCTATATAACTCCAAGTATATGTAATTTTCTTTATCGGAATTACTTCGGTTACTTCCCAACAATGTGTATAATTTCTATCTTCGACCTGCACTAAGAATTGGGTTTTAAAACCAACTTCTGCTTTAAATGATTTAATAGCTTCAAAAAACCAGAATTTCATTTCCTTCACACCTGTTATTGCTCTCCAAACTTTCTCTTCAGAAGCATTATAATATTCTTCAATAATTATGGGATCATCAGTAACTTTCATTATCTTAAATAATTAAATTTCAATTATTTATTAGCTTTACTAAATTAAACAAGTTATATGTATTAACAAAAAAATACTATGGCATTGAATTTGATCAATTATCAAAAAAACAATCAACTCATGAGAACGTTACTTTATTTTGTCTTTATCCTATTCTTATTCTCAGCTTGTTTTCCCACTAAAATAGCACCTACTATTAAAGATGATAAAGTAATGGTTGCCAAAAAGTTTAAAAAAGGGCTCCCAAAAAGAAGTTCTTTTATTTTTGAGGATCCAAAAAATGCTAATGAGTTTTATCAATATATCAACAACAAATTTAAATTGAACGATGAAAACGTTGGATGGAATGTTCCGATCTTGGTAAACGACACAAAATATTACCTCTCATTTTATGAAGTAGAAAGAACCACAAAAACGATCAATTTAGCGCCAATTATTATTGATGCTGCTTTAGAACCAAATGACCATATTCCGATTCTTGAAGAATTGTATACAAGTCGTGATGGAAAATGGTATGTCGTACTTACAGTAAGTGATGATGAATTTAAAGATTGCCTTAAAGAAGGGTATTCTGAAAGAGATGAAATAGTAGTACTTCTTAGACAACTTAGAAAAGAATATCTTGCAACCAGTGATTATAGATCTTTATTTTTTAAAAAATAAAACCAAATCATATACCATAAACTCGTTATTCACTAGGGCTTTTAAAAGAATTTTAATGTATTGGTATATAAAAGTCAACTAAGCATTTGTTATCTGGATGATTTCTGAAATCATTATGATATATTTCGAATGGAGTTACCTCTGATTTCTTATATCCTTGTTCGTTCATCCAAACAAAAAGACTACTCCAAGATTTTTCAAAATCTTCAGGAGTAATTTCAAAAGATCCAACGATATTTCTCCCCTTTTTAATAATAACTGGGCTGATTTCACCTTCAGAAACAAAAGGTTCGTTCATCAATATACAAACACTCATTCTAACTTTATCTGGTGATGTTACCTTGAAACTATCATGAAATATTCTTGCCATTTTAGTATCAGGGGTTTCCATAATTCCTTTAGATCTCCCCCATTTTATTAACTTTTCAAAAACATTTCCTATCCCTTCTATCCCAATATGAGTAATACTTGCAAAATGTAATTCTGGTACTTCTATTACTTCGATTTTTGCATTCATTTTAATCCAATTTAAATGATTATTAATGTTACAAATGTATTTTTCAAAAATCGATTCCTCTTGTCCAATCTTGCTTTCTACTTTACTAATCTTGCTAAATTTACCAGGAAGTTGTTTTCTAAAATCGGTCGGACTTACTCCATAAAAATTTTTAAAAGCTCTAGTGAATGAAGAATTACTACTAAAACCATATTGAAGCGATAGCTCAGCAATACTAACTTCATTTTTATGCATAAGCTCTAAAGCGATTTTTTCAATACGTCTTCTATTTACATAGGAATTCAGTGTCTCACCTATTACGGCCTTAAAAATTCTATGAAAATGAAATGGAGAATACAGTGCAACCTTCGCAACTGATTCTAAGGATAAATCTTCGTCTAAATACTCATCAATATAAATAAGAACAAGATTAATTCTATTTATATATTCTTTATTTGATTGTTCTTTTGAATTGAATTTCATTAAAACATTTTTATAAAATTAATCCAAATCATCTCGATCAAAATCTTTAACAAAATCAGTAGTGTTTTTAAAACCTAACTTTTCAAGTTTTTCAAAATAGGGTATATAATCAGATTCTTCAAATTCACATGTATCAACATTCCACAAAAAATGTATAATCCACTGATACCATCTTGCCGGGGCTGGATATTTTCTTAAATACGTTATACGATCGTCAAAATTTAAAACTTCTTGATCCAACCATTCATTTAAAATCATTATGTGAGTTTCTCCTCCTCCCATTCTCCAACCGATACTATACGGATGAAGATTAGGTCCGTATATCCATGGTGGAGGAATATCACCATACTTTTTTATTAGTTCATCACTGGCTTTTATATACCACTCAGAGTTTTTATAATCTCCCATATATTCGATAAACAATACTATCTTTTAATATGACCTACTTTTTGTTATAAGTTCTTTATTACACCAATACCAGATTGCGTCTTCACTATTAGGTTCATAAGGAGCAAATTTATCGAATTCCATTCCAACTTTTTCCATCACTCTGATCGATGCTTTATTATCTTTAAATGCAATTGCAATTATCTTTTTTAGTTTAAGGGAATCAAAGCCATACTCCAAAATTGCACGAGATGCCTCCGTTGCTATACCCAATCCCCAATATTCAGGTAAGAACCTATATCCTAAATCAATTTCATCAAATTCTGGTAAGTATGCCAATCCTGACCATCCTACAAATTTATTTCCTTTTTTTAAAATAGTAGCCCATCTACCATATCCATATTTTTTATAATCAATAATTCTTGTTTCTATGGCTTTTTTTATTTCTTCCCTAGATTTTACTACAGGTTCTCCTGTATACTTTTGTACGGCAGGATTAGAATGCAGATTGTACAGTGCTTCTATGTCATCAAGAGTAATTTCTCTTAATAATAATCTTTCTGTTTCTATTAAAACCTTCACTTTATTGATTATAACATTTTAGGCATACCCTATTGAGAATATAAATATACCTAAAATGTAATACTCAATTGTTCTATCACACTAGAGTTCCATTCAAGCGTAACTGTTAATAGATTTTCTTTCTCGTTCCAATCAGTTTCAACTATCTTATCTCCTACCTTAACAGATGCTGGAGCAGTTTTTATATTATGAATAATTAATGATAGTTTACGACTGATTTTAGCATAATCATTACCTGTTTCAGACTTTAAGCTTATAGAAAGGATGTCATCTACATTCTTACCATTGAAACTTAAGATCTCATACTTACCTTTTTCATAGGCATTTGGCGTATTTCCATCATCATCATATAATTTCCCAAAACTAGAACTCGTTTGAGCATCGTGATAATAATGTAGTGTAAGCTCTTTAGTATTATATAATTC
This sequence comes from Aquimarina sp. Aq107, assembly GCF_943733665.1. Taxonomy (NCBI): domain Bacteria; kingdom Pseudomonadati; phylum Bacteroidota; class Flavobacteriia; order Flavobacteriales; family Flavobacteriaceae; genus Aquimarina; species Aquimarina sp. Aq107. The sequence continues at coordinate 2,439,197 of NZ_OX030782.1, forward strand.
CGTATTCTGAATAGTCTCTACCATCGGAATAAAAGAACCTGCTTTTACAAAAACAGGAATATGATCCTCTTCCGTTTTTATGGTAACATACCTTCCCCCTTCATATTTTTTACCTGTATAAAAATCATACCAATTAGATCCCTTAGGAAAATACACATCCTTAGATACTACCCCAGATTTTACTATTGGAGAAACTAAGAAACTGTCACCCCATAAATATGTATTAGATACTGTTTGTAATTCTCTAGCTTCGGCATCTTCAAAAAACAAAGGTCGCATTAACGGAACTCCTGTTTGATTATTTTCAAAAGCTAACGTATAGTTATATGGAAGCATTTGATACCTCATTTCGATACTTTTCTTCGCTAAATCTTTTGTTTTTTTATCATGAAAAACTGGTTCTGGCGCGATATGTTCTTGAGCATGAGGTCTATAAATAGGTTGAAAAACTCCATACTGCAGCCATCTAGTATATAGTTCGGCATCAAATTTTTCTCCTCCTGCAAAACCACCAAGATCAGAATGCATATAGCCCAATCCCTGAATTCCCATTGATAACGCTATTTCGGTTTGTGGTTGTAATCCGCCCCAACTTCTATTAACGTCTCCTGACCAAGGAATCATCCCAAATCGTTGTGATCCAGAATATCCTGCACGCATCAAAATAAAAGGTCGTTGATTAGGAAAGTCTTTTTGATATCCTTCTTGAACTAATCTCGCCCAATCGTGTCCATAGATATTATGAACCTCGTCAGCAGATCCTGTAGCATGTAATAATGATGATGGATGAACTTCAGGTTCACCAAGATCTCCCCACCATCCTGAAACTCCATATTCTTTAGTATATGTTTTATAAATATTCCAAAACCAATCTTTACCTTTTTGATCATAAATATCAATAATTCCAGTGTTTCCAAAATAGAAATCATATCTAAAAGGATTTCCTAATGAATCCTTACCAAGAACTTTTTCAGTCACAGCTTCTTCCCATTTTTTGGATGTTGATAAAACAAAAGGTTCTGTTATTAAAATGGTTTTTACACCTTGGTTTTTGAAATCATTGATCATTTGTTTAGGGTTAGGAAATGAATCTTTCAAAAACTCTAGATTTCCCATATGCCCTTTGATGTCTTTTCCGAACCAATAAATATCTAGAATTACTGCATCTAATGGAATGGAATCACTTTTAAATTTCGCTATAGTTTCCTTAGTTTCCTTTTCTGAATGATATCCAAAACGACTTGCAAAATTACCAAAAGCCCATCGTGGAGGTAATGGTTGTTTTCCTGTTAGATCAGTATACTGGTTCATTAAATCTTTCCAATCATCACCAGCTACAACCTGATATGTCTTTCTTCCATTGATCATTTCGTAACTCAATGTATTATCTTTTTTACTATCAATATCAAGAAAACCGATCGGAGCATTATCAAAATGAACTGCATATTTTTTAGATGATAGTACTAAAGGCATGGTATAATTCATTAGCTCAGCACGAGTTTCATAACCATAATGCGCTCTGTTATATAATTGTAAACGATTACCCCTTCTATTCATTCCTACTACTCTTGCTCCTGCACCATAAATAACTTCATCTTTATCTAAATTAAAATTCAATATTTCCGTAGAATCTGTTTTAAGATATCCCTTGTTCTCTGAGATTAATTCTTTTCCTTTATATATGTAAGAAATATGAAATGGTTCTTTTGTTATATGAACACTGATCCCATCAGAATTGCCGTATACAATACTTTTTTCAGTTTCCTCTACGTTAGCAACAATTCCATTTTCCAAAACAACAGCGTGTGATTTGGGATCAAAAACTTCTCCAGTTGGTATAAATGAAGTTTCAATAATTTTATTAGAATATAGTTTTATTAGATATTTACCATTATCTCTGGAAACTTTAATAAAACCATCTTTTTTATAGCTATCGATATTGGTTATAAAATCACTAGCATTAGGTTTACAAGAAAACGCTAAAAACGTTACTATTCCTGAAAGGAAAAAGAAAAAAAATCTTGACTTCATTATATAATGGATGTTTTCTAATGTTGATAAGATTCAAATATACTAGAATACCTTTAGAATAAGGTTACAACGAAAGGTGACGATACCGAATTATTGAATTTTCATTCAAAACAAAAAAACACAATAAAAATCACAACACTTCACTATAACGTTTTCGTAACTAAATAGAATTAGTTTAATCATATCGTAATCGATTTCATACAGTAAAAGCATTAACATAAAATACCTAACCTTAACCTAAACATTTGTTGAGGTAGACTAAACATTTTGGTAATACCGAAAGATTACTTTTAGGGTATTAATAACCAATTTAATCTTAATCGTATCACACATGAAAAATTATCTTTACTCTATGTCTAATCGACATAGAAAATCAATATGCATTTCTGCATGCTTAGGTTTTCTAATTTCTTTTTCTGCTTTTGCCCAAACAGAAAAAGATAAATCAACACCACAATTTGATCTACCAAATGACAATTATTATGGTCAAGAAATTTATGCAAAAGGAAAAGGAAAATCTTTTAGAAACTTCGGGGATTTGCTGTTCTCTAGAGCTGTTTTAGATGCCGCTAGTTTTTCCGAAGGTCCTACTTCTGGTCTTTTTATAGGCAGTAACCCTATTAATGAACAAGAACTCCCTTTCTATAACAAACAACCTATTCAAGGATTCTCTTCGGTATTAAATAATATGGACGGAACTTTTACTGCAATGTCAGATAATGGTTTCGGAAGTATTGAGAATTCTGCGGATTATAATTTACGTTTATACAAAATCAAACCTAGATTTGAAACATTTTTTAGAAGAGGCGAAGGAGATATTCAGGTACTGGAATATATCGAACTAAAAGATCCTAATGGGTTAATACCATTTGCAATTACTAATCACTTTAGTCAAGATAGAATTTTAACCGGTGCAGACTTTGATATTGAATCTATCCAAAGAACTACTAATGGAGATTATTGGATCGGAGATGAATTTGGACCTTTCTTATTACATTTTGACCGAAATGGAGTATTACTAGACGCTCCTTATCCTCTACCTGATCTAGATAATGCCGGTAAAGAATTACGTTCTCCACAAAATCCATTTAGTGAAGAAGCGAGTGCTATTAGAATTATGAATGCTATGAGGGCGCATGCACAAGCTAATGGTAGTAAAGCCCCAGTAATGTCACCTTGGTTTGTTATGTTAGATGATAATGATGAAACTACGGTAGTAGGAAGTAGAATTACAACTGCTAATGGATTGGTAGAAGCATCAAGTGAATTATTTAATGTTTCTTCTTTAAATCGTGCTGGTCATCCAGTAGTTGTATACACCGTTAACGATACAGAAAACATGAATCGTTTGTTGGACCTAGACTTACAAGGAATTATTTCAGATCGCCCCGACCTTTTATTAGAAGCTGTACAAAATTTTGATAAGAACCAAGACGGTCGCGCTGATTATATGCATGATAATGGACTTATTGATGTTACTCTTTTTGATGCACAAGGACATCGTGGAGCTAGAAATTTACGTCCAGAAAACACCATACCATCTATGGAAGCAGCATTAGATTATTTGATGCCTACATTAGAAACAGACTGTGGAATCACTTTAGACGGAATCCCTGTACTAGATCACGACCCACATATAGAAGCGGCAAAAACAAGAAAAGTAGATGGCACTCCATATGAATATGAAGATGAAGTATTGGTAAAGAATCTTACATTAGACAGTATCCAAAAAACATTTATTGCAGACAAAATCTTAGCTGGAAGACCTGCTCAGACCAATGATCTTTCACTCTCTCCTGTTGCTGTAGCTTTTGCAAATGAAAAAGGATTTATTGATCCTTACGTAATGCCATCATTACAACAATTATTTGATTTTGTAGAGTTTTATGTTAACTATTATAAAAATGGAGAAGGATCTTCTCACCCTGAAGCTACGAAACGTTGGATGAACGCATCTAAAGTTCGTTTTAATATAGAAACCAAAATTAATCCAAGAACAGATTTAGATGATCGAGGTGATATTTTTGCTGAGAGAACTTTTGGCCCGGAAATATTTACCAAAGCAATTGCTGATATTATTGTTGCGAATGAACTAACGGATCGTGCAGATATACAAAGTTTTGATTTTAGAACATTATTACTTTCACAAGCTCAGTATCCAGAAATTAGAACGGTTTGTTTATTTGGTGATTTCCCTAAAGTCGGAGATGCTGGTGATGGTACAAACTTACAAGATCAAAATGGAGAAAATACTCCTTGGTTAGCGGGAATGTATTGGCCATATCGAGTGACTAAATTAGATACTCCATTTAATGTAAAACAAAGTGGTGGTTTCGAAGGAATGGCTTTAACTACAGATAACACCACGTTATTACCATTGCTAGAAAAACCTCTAGAAGGTAGCGAAAACAACAATCTATTAATCCACGAATTCAATCTTTCCAGTAAATCTTATACCAATAAAAAATATGAGTATCCACTTAACGAAAGAGCCTCTGCAATTGGTGATTTTGTAATGTTTAGTAGCCAAAGAGGATTAATAATCGAGAGAGATGGATCTCAAGGGGATCTTGAAGGATTCAAAGCTATTTATGAAATAGAATTAGACGAAGATTCTACTATGATTCAAAAAAGACTTAATGTAGACTTATTGAAAATTAGAGATCCTAGGAGAATTTCAGAACCTGGTTTACCTGGAGATGTAGGAATTGGAAGAGAATTTGCTTTTCCTTTTGTTACTATAGAAAGTGTTGTAGTTCTTAACCCCTTTTTGATTGGTGTTCTAAATGATAATAACTATCCATTTAGTGTTGGTCGACACGTTGGCGAAGGATTACCTGATGATAATGAGTTTATTCTATTGTGGTTAGACCAACGACTAGGATTGCCGTGGTACAATGGAAAAGATACTGTTTTAAGAATTAACGAAGATGATTTTAAAACATATCCTAACACTTTTACCAATAAGGTTACTTTCTCTACTGTTAATGAAAAAATTAGCACAGTAAGCATTGATATATTTGATTTGGCAGGAAATTTAGTAAAACAAATAAACTCTACTAAAACAAATGAAAATGGTTTTGAATATATATGGGATGGTAAAACCGATAGTGGTGCTGATGTATCTACAGGAATATATATTGCAATTATCCAAGCTGATGGAGAGTTTATAAAGAAAAAAATAGTAAAAAAATAAAAGCCGAAAATTAACCAACTTACTAGCAATAATAACCAAAAAAGAGACCTGCTTACAACAGCAGGTCTCTTTATATATACTAATAATATATTCTAACTTTTAGGATATAAAAATGATTGCTCAACTTCAAAATCTACTACTCCATCCTTTCTAACATCATAAATAATAAATAATTGCCCCCAATAAACTCCATCAGTAAAATCTGCTATAATCCATTTATGATTTAATAGTCTTACTTTATTGATTGCCATATGACCCTCCATTCCCCCAAAAGGAACTATTGGATTATCAGCTCCAGCTTTATTCTGACTAATAATTTGATCACTAATAGTTAACTCTAACTTCTTAGCATCATATCCTTGTTCTTCAAAATAATTAATAGCTTCTTCATCACTTTCTAATGAGAAATAAGTTAGCTCAAGGATTTTATCTATTAATGAATCTTTTTCTATATCTCTAGATTTTAACTCATCTTCTTTCTCTTCTATTTTTGCCATCAGGTTATCTATCTTACCATCATAAGATTCCTTGGCTTTTTTAGCATTCATAAATTGAAACAATATGAATAATACTGAAAAAATAAATAGGTATAGAAATATTCTACTTCTCATATTAGATTGTAATTTTTAAATTATCGTAGGCTAAAAAAACGTTTTCCGGTAATTGTTGTTGCACTTCTTCATGAAATCCAAGCATATGACTTATATGTGTCAGATATGCCTTTTCAGGTTTTACTTCATTAATAAACTCTAATGCTTCTTCTAAATTAAAATGAGAGTGATGTGGTTCAATTCTAAGAGCATTTACAACCAATACTTTCACTCCTTTTAATTTTTCTATTTCCTTTTCTTCAATAGTTTTTACATCAGTTAGATAAGCAAAATCTTTAAATCTAAATCCAAAAACTTGTAATCGATTGTGCATTAAATCGATTGGAATCACATCCAGGTTACCCAGTGAAAATGGTTGGTTAGTTAGTTCATTTTCTATAACACTGGGTGCTCCTGGATACTTATTTTCTGAAGAAAATATATAGCTAAATCTTGTTCTTAAAGAATTTAATACTCTTTTATGTGCATAAACTGGAATATCTCCTTGTCTAAAAAAGAATGGCCTTATATCATCCATACCCATGGTATGATCCGCATGTTCATGAGTAAAAATTATCCCATCAATTCTATCCACTTCATTTGTGAGCATTTGTTGTCTAAAATCGGGGCCACAATCAATAACATATTTATATTCATCCCAAGAAATCAATACGGACACTCGCAATCTCTTATCCTTTTCATCTTTACTAAGGCATACGGGATGTGTACTTCCTATTATTGGAATCCCTTGTGATGTTCCTGTACCAAGAAATGTAACTTCCATATAGCATGTTGACTAAAGGCAAATGTAATTATAATTTTTTTGCTCAAAAAGTAATTCATTTCGACACTTTATTATTTATATCTATTATAAAATGCGAAAAATTGCTTTCAGATTTTTTTAATAATACTTAATCTATTAGTAACTTTACATAAACAAAAAAAGCCCATTTCGCTATGCCTATTACTATCATGGGAGATAAGGAATTCGAGTCCGTCCCTTCGCTTAAGAGTAAAGCCTTACGAATCAATCTAAATGCCAACATCTATGGAACCTTCGCAGAGATAGGTGCCGGTCAAGAAACAGCACGTAATTTTTTTAGAGCCGGAGGTGCATCTGGTACTATTGCAAAGGCTATGAGTGCTTATGATAAAGATTTTAGTGATGCCATCTATGGAATAGAAGATGATAAACGCTATGTAACCGAGGCCCGATTAAAAAAGATGTTGAAACATGAAGTACGTCTTATAGAAGAGCGAATACAAAGAGAAAAACATCCAAATAAACTATTTTTTAGTTATGCAAATACAGTAGCTACTATTGATTTTGCTAAGAAATATAAAGGACATGGTTGGGTTGGTATCCGATATCAAACTAAACCGGATGAAGACTACAATGAAATAATACTTCATATCCGTTTTCATGAAAACGATGCTAAACTGCAGCAAATGACCTTGGGGGTTTTGGGAGTTAACCTAATTTATGGAGCTTATTATAAATATGATAATCCAAAAAAATTACTTCGTTATTTATATGATCACTTAGATAAAGACCAAATTGAAATTGACACTATTAATTTTTCTGGTCCAAGATTTAAAAAAGTAGATAACCGATTAATGAGTTTACAATTGGTTAAAAATGGAATGACGGAAGCAGTAATGTTTGGACCTGATGGTAATAATGTTTTACCTGCTGCTGTATTATATAAAAAGAATATCCTAGCTCTAAGAGGAAGTTTTAGACCAGTGACCAAAGTAAATATGGATATTTATAAGAAGTCACTTAATATGTTCCTTAATGAGAATAAGGTACGTAAAGAGAAAACAATTGAAATTTTTGAAATCACCTTATCCAACCTTAGAGCCGAAGGAGAAATCGATGAAGAAGATTTTATGTCTAGAGCTAGATTATTATGCTCTTTAGGACAGACTGTAATGATTTCTAATTTCCAGGAATATTATAAAGTTGTAGAATACTTTTCTAATTATACTAAAGAGCGTATGGCACTTTCCATGGGCGTAAATAATCTAGTAGATATATTTGATGAAAAATACTATAGACATTTAAGTGGTGGTATTCTAGAGGCTTTCGGAAAACTCTTCTTTAAAGACCTAAAAGTATATTTATATCCGTTAAAAGACCCTAAAACTGGAGACTTAACTACAAGTGAAAACCTTAAGGTACATCCTAGAATGAAAGAATTATATAAATTCTTTAAATACAATGGTAAACTTCAAGATATTGTAGATTTTGACCCTTCTATAATGGATATTTATTCTAGAGAAGTGCTTCAAAAAATTCAAGAAGGAGAACCTGGATGGGAAGAACAATTACCTGAACTTATTCCAGAAATGATAAAGGAAAATAATTTCTTTGGTTATAAAGAAACTGAAAAAGTACAATAAACAAATATTTAATTTTTTTATCGTAATAAATAATTACGGACTAATCATAAATAGAAGTATACTAGTATATATCGGTCATATCTAATTCTGAAAACTAAAATATTCTACTCTGCACAATAAATCACCACCTAAAATCAAGTGATTTATTGAGAGTAAAGAATATAAATGAAGAATACTCTTTATCATACAATAAATAAACCACTAAAGAATTTAAAACCTTTTTTTAGTAACCTATGCAACAAATATCAGTCACAACCAATCCCAAAATTGCATCGGTTTATGAAAAATATCCTGACTTAGTTAAGGATAAAATAATGGAGCTTCGTAATTTAATTATAGAAACAGCTAAAGAGATAGAAGACATACAAAGTATTGAAGAAACATTAAAATGGGGAGAACCAAGTTTTTTAGTAAAAAAAGGGAGTACAATAAGAATCAATTGGAAAAAGAGTACTCCAAATCAATATGGTATGTATTTTCAATGTACAAGTAAATTAATCACCACATTTAGAGTTTTATATAAAGACACCTTTCAATTCGAAGGAAATCGGGCGATAATTTTTCCTATGACATGTGATATTCCTAAAAAACAACTAAAAAACTGCATTACTGCTGCCTTAAACTACCACAAGGTAAAACATCTACCTACTTTAGGTATTTAAAAAAGAAAGGCATATGTACTTTTCAGTATATATGCCTTTAAAATCTTCTATGATATAATACTATATTAAAGAATTTGAGCAGCGTGATCCTTGGTTTTTATTTTAGTAATAACTTCAGTAAGAACCGAATTTTCGTCTATTACAAAAGTAGTTCTATGAATTCCATCATATTCTTTACCCATAAACTTCTTAGGCCCCCAAACATTAAAAGCTTCTATAACCTTCTTATCTTCATCCGCTAGTAATGGATAAGGTAATTCATATTTATTCTTGAAATTTTGTTGACGCTTTGCACTATCTGCACTAACACCAAGAATTTCATATCCTTGAGATTGAAACGTTTGATAATTATCTTTAAGATTACATGCCTCTGCTGTGCATCCTGGTGTGCTAGCTTTCGGGTAGAAAAAAACAACTAATTTTTTTCCTTTATAGTCTTCTAAACTAATAGTATTTCCATCTTGATCTAATGCCGAGAAATTAGGAGCTTTATCTCCTACTTTTAATGATGTCATTTTATTACAATTAAATTGAACACTTAAAAATTTAAGTTTGTTTAAAGTTTTTTGATAAAATTAAAACAAAAAAGACAATTCAGCGATAATTTTATTAAAAATTTAAGCTTTGATAAGTAAGAAATAAGCTCATAAATATTCATATTTTAGCAGAAAATAATTCTATTCATATGACTAAAAAGGAAAAGGTAGATTTTACTATCCAAACACTTAAGGAATTATATCCCAGAATACCAATTCCATTAGATCATAAAGATCCTTATACACTATTAATCGCTGTATTGATGAGCGCTCAAAGTACAGATGTTAGGGTTAATAAAATCACTCCTCTCCTATTTGAACGTGCAGATAATCCATACAGAATGGTACAATTATCTGTTGAAGAAATAAGAGAAATTATAAAACCTGTAGGATTAAGTCCTATGAAATCAAAAGGAATTCACGGTCTATCCAAAATATTAATTGAAAAACATAACGGAGAAGTACCTCAAAGTTTTGAAGATTTAGAAGAGTTACCAGCTGTTGGACATAAAACCGCTAGTGTAGTGATGTCTCAAGCTTTTGGAGTACCCGCATTTCCTGTCGACACACATATTCATCGATTGATGTATCGTTGGGGATTTAGTAACGGTAAAAATGTAACTCAAACTGAAAAGGATGCAAAACGTTTATTTCCAAGAGAATTATGGAACGATCTACATTTACAAATTATTTGGTACGGACGAGAATACTCTCCTGCTAGAGGGTGGGATCTAGATAAAGATATAATAACAAAAACTATAGGAAGAAAAACGGTAATCAACGAGTATCTAAAAAAATAAAAGACCCGTTATTATCATAACAGGTCTTTTACAAAGTTTAGTTTTAATTTAGAAGCGCTTCAAACTTCATTTTATTGTAATCTATAACACTTAAAGCCTTTGAGTAATTTAAAAGAAAATCTACTGTAATTTTCTTTGGTACTAATTGTTGTTGCTCCTCTTTGCGAGAAGACTTAAAGTAAAATTTTGCCATATTAACTTATCTTAAATTAAGGGTTATTTTTTATAAATAACGACGGCAAATCTACTTTATTGCATAAAAAAATGTTAATTCGTTAAAACGATATTGTTTTTCTCAATAACCTTTCTCAGATTTATCAAAGCATATCTCATTCTTCCAAGAGCAGTATTGATACTTACACCAGTCTTATCAGAAATTTCTTTGAAACTCATGTCTCTATACATTCTCATAACCAAAACCTCTTTTTGATCCTCTGGTAATTCTTGTATTAAATTACGTAAATCCTCTTCTACCTGGTCTTTGATTATTCTTTTTTCCGCATTAAGATCACCATCACTAATAATAGAGAATATACTAAACTCTCCATTATCCTCGAATTTAGGCATACGGTTACCTTTTCTAAAATGGTCTATTACCAAGTTATGTGCAATTCTCATCACCCAAGGTAAAAACTTTCCTTCTTCGTTATATTTTCCAAGTTTTAATGTACGGATAACCTTAATAAAAGTATCCTGAAATATATCTTCAGACACATCTCTATCAAAAACTTTAGAATAAATAAAACTGTAAATTCGTTGTTTGTGACGTTCAATTAACGTAGATAATGCACACTCGTCACCTTTGATGTAATTATTTACCAGAACAGCATCTGATATCTTGTAATCTTTCATACCTATCACTTTATTTTAGTACCAACAAGCTTGGGGCTCGGGCTATGTTAAACTTAAAAGTAATGGTATACTATAGGCTATTCTTTTTAGATTTTGATTCAATTACTGGGGCTAATATAGTAACAATCATTGAAAATCAAACTATTTTCTGTTAATTTTTTTAACTTAACTTTCAATATCAATACTTTAGAATACTTCTTTAGTAATCATTATATTTGCCGTCACACCGCATAATTGCTATGATTCAAGACATTACTACCTTAGATCCAAAACATAATATATTAATTAAAGGGGCCAAACTGCATAACCTTAAAAATCTAGATGCGGCTATACCAAGAAATAAATTAGTGGTAATCACTGGGTTATCTGGTTCTGGTAAATCTAGTTTAGCATTTGATACATTATATGCCGAAGGACAACGAAGATATGTAGAAAGTCTTTCTTCTTATGCAAGACAATTCTTAGGACGACTTAACAAACCCAAGGTCGAATATATAAAAGGTATAGCTCCGGCAATTGCTATAGAGCAAAAAGTAAATTCTACTAATCCTAGATCTACAGTAGGTACTACTACAGAAATTTACGATTATCTAAAATTACTTTTTGCCAGAATAGGAAAAACCTACTCTCCTATCTCAGGTAATCAAGTAAAAAAAGATACAGTAACTGATGTAATCGAATATGTAAAAGAATGTGAAGAAGGTGAGAAACTGCTTTTACTTGCTCCAATACACGTAGAGAGTGGAAGAACAACAGAAGAAAAACTTAAAGTATTACAACAACAGGGATATGCGCGTGTAAAGATTAATGATACTGTTTGCAGAATTGAAGAAGCTCATATCACAACAAAAGATACAGTTCATCTTGTTATAGATCGAATTATAAAAAGAGATAAAGAGGACTTCTATAATCGTTTGGCAGATGCAATAGCTTCAGCTTTCTTCGAAGGAAAAGGGACTTGTTACATTGAATCTCTAAAAGATAATAACTCCAGACAATTTAGTAATAAGTTTGAGTTGGATGGAATGACTTTTTTAGAGCCTAATGTTCATTTATTTAGTTTCAATAATCCGTATGGAGCATGTCCTGAATGCGAAGGATATGGAGATGTAATTGGTATTGATGAAGATCTAGTTATACCGAATACTTCTCTAAGCATATATGAAGGTGCCGTTTTTCCATGGAAAGGAGATACAATGAGTTGGTATAAAGATCAACTAGTTAACAGTGCATACAAATTCGATTTCCCAATACACAAACCATATTTCGAATTATCTTCAGAACATAAAGAATTACTTTGGAAAGGAAATAAATATTTTGAAGGTATCGATAGCTTTTTTATCGAACTAGAAGCAAAAGCTTACAAAATCCAAAATAGAGTAATGCTATCGCGCTATCGTGGTAAAACAAAATGTGCTACCTGTAAAGGAAAAAGATTACGTGCTGAAACAAACTATGTAAAAGTTGGTGATGCTACATTAACAGATCTTGTAGAAAAACCTTTAAATGAACTTTCTGATTTCTTTAAAAATCTAGAACTAAATGAGTATGACTCACAAATTGGCAAGCGATTACTAAAAGAGATAAATAGTAGATTAGAATTCTTAGACAACGTAGGATTACAATATCTAACGCTAAATCGTAAATCCAATACTTTATCTGGTGGAGAATCCCAAAGAATAAACTTAGCCACTTCTTTAGGAAGTAGTTTAGTAGGATCTATGTATATATTAGATGAGCCAAGTATTGGTTTACACCCCAAAGACACCGAAAAACTGATAAAAGTGCTTCAGTCTTTACGGGATTTAGGAAATACAGTTATTGTTGTTGAACATGATGAAGATATTATGAAAGCGGCAGATGTTATCCTAGATATAGGCCCCGAAGCAGGTACTTTTGGAGGTAATTTAGTTGCTAATGGTACTTTTGATCAAATTCTAGCTTCTGATTCGCTAACAGCTAAATATCTAAATGGAGATCTAGAAATAGAAGTTCCAAAAGAAAGAAAAACTTCTAAATATTATTTAGAAATTATTGGAGCAAGAGAGAATAATTTAAAGAATGTAGATGTAAAAATTCCGCTTGGAGTTTTTACTGCAATCACAGGAGTTTCGGGAAGTGGTAAAAGTACGTTAGTTAAAAAAATTGTATACCCATCTGTACTAAAACAATTAGGCGGATACGGAGAAAAAGCTGGGCAGTTTACAGAATTAAAAGGAAATTATAGTAATATAAAACATGTAGAATTTGTAGATCAAAACCCAATTGGTCGTTCCTCGAGATCTAATCCAGTGACCTATATTAAGGCATATGATGATATTAGAGCACTTTTTGCTAGTCAAAAACTTTCGAAAATTCGTAATTATCAATCTAAGCACTTTTCTTTTAATGTAGATGGCGGACGTTGCGAAACTTGCAAAGGCGAAGGAGAAGTTACCATTGAAATGCAGTTTATGGCCGATGTACATTTAGAATGTGAAACATGTGGAGGAAAACGATTTAAGAAAGATTTACTAGAAGTAACTTTTGAAGATAAAAATATTGATGATATCCTTACGATGACTATTGATAGTGCTATTGATTTTTTCTCAAAACACAGTCAGGCAAAAATCATAAGAAAGCTTCAACCTTTACAAGATGTTGGTTTAGGATATGTACAATTAGGCCAAAGCTCCTCTACCCTTTCTGGAGGAGAAGCACAACGAATAAAGCTTGCGTCATTTCTAGTAAAAGGGAATACAAAAGACAAAGCTTTGTTTATTTTTGATGAACCAACAACTGGGTTGCATTTTCACGATATCAAAAAATTATTAAAATCATTTAATGAGTTAATTGCAAAAGGGCACTCTATTTTAGTTATTGAGCATAACTTAGATTTGGTAAAATGCGCTGATTATGTGATTGATTTAGGTCCAGAAGGCGGAAAAAATGGAGGAATTATTGTTGCTCAAGGGACTCCGGAAGAAGTTAGTAAAAATAAAAAATCGTACACTGGTCAATATCTAAAAGACAAACTCTAAAACATTAACATAATTGTAATAATATATTCTGTAAAGTAAAAGGAAACATTCCGGCTAAGCTATCCAATAATTAAAATTAAAAGAATGTCACTTACAGAACAATTAAAAGCTCGTGCTGTTCAATCAGCCAATAAATATCCTGAAACTATTCATAAAATAATGAATAATGGTATATCAGAACTTATAGATAGTCAATTGGTAAATCGGTCTCTAAAAACTGGTGATAAAATACCCGAAATAAAACTACCAAATGCTGCGGACAAAAATATATCTATCCAAGAATTATTAGTTACCAAAAAAGTAGTATTAACTTTTTATCGAGGAGGTTGGTGTCCTTATTGTAATCTAGAATTACAAGCTTTACAAGCATATCAAGATCAATTTGATAAACTAGGAGCTACTTTGGTAGCAATTAGCCCAGAAACGCCTGATAACTCCCTTAATACTTCCGAAAAAAATAATTTAAGTTTTGAAGTTCTTTCTGATATTGATAACAAAATTGCAAATGACTTCAATTTAATATTTACGCTGCCTAAAGATTTAATAGAAGTTTATAAAGGATTTGGAATAGATTTAATTAAAAGTAATGGTAACGAAGATCATCAATTACCTATCGCTGCAACGTATGTTATTGATCAAGATGGAACTATCACTTATGATTTTATCAAAGAAGATTACAAAGAAAGAGCAGATCCTGAACAAATAATTAAACACCTTAAAACCAAATAATTAAACCCTATTTAAGGATCATTTTTCAATAACACAAAAAAAATTGGCACGCCATTTGGTTACTTAATAATCAAATAGCGGAAACCGAAAAGCTAATGAGTAGGTAAAAACCCAAAACATTTTAGTTATGAAAAAAATGATACTTTTTATCGCAGCAATGTTACTAATTGGAACAGCTGTACAAGCAACCGATCAAAAACAGTCGAATCAAGTTGATAGGGTTACAAAACGCTATCGTAGTTCTCAACCAGTTGTATTTGTCGAGGGTGGTATAAAATTCTTTGTATATCCTAATGGAGAAATTGATTTTAAAACTACTAGAAGACGAAATTACAATAATTGGAATTGGAATACTAGAAATTATAACTCTCCAGGACGTACTAGAAGCTATAGATCTAATAATCGTTTTACAGTAAAGTATGATTACTACGGAAGATTAAAACGTGTTGGTATTACTACCATAGGATATAATCAATTTGATCAAGTAAGAAGAATTGGATCCGTTTTAGTTAGATATAATAGAAGAGGGAGATTAGCTCAAATTGGTGGACTACGAGTATATTATGGAAAAAAAGGACGAATTCGACATATAGAAGGAAGTGTACATCATACAGGATGTGGTTTCTGCGGTGTAGATGGATGTAGTATAACTCATGATCCATATTACAATTTTAGTGGAAGATCAAATCATACAGATTGGAAAAATCATATTGATGATGATCACAACTATAAGAATAGAAAAAGAAAAAAGAAATATAATGATCACGATGATGATTAATATGAATTAGTTAGTTGGTTAGTTGTTAGAAAGCCTGTTATCATTTTTGATAGCAGGCTTTCTCTTTTAACTAAAAATGTTAAGCATTCTTCTAAACAACACGATTATTTTATATTTAAGGAGCAAAAAATAAAATCTTTTTATGAAATTCTACAAAGTCTCGCTGTTAACGATTTCAATAGTTTGTATCCAAACGTCAGTTGCTCAAAAAATGCAATTCGAGGATTATGACCCACCTTCTACTCTTGTAGTTCCAGAAACTATAATAAAAAAAGCAAAATTTCCTTTTATCGATGTACATAATCATCAATTTAGAATGCCCACACAAGATTTAAGTGAATTAGTAAACGAAATGGATAAATTAAATATGGCGGTAATGGTTAA
Source organism: Aquimarina sp. Aq107 (assembly GCF_943733665.1). Taxonomy (NCBI): domain Bacteria; kingdom Pseudomonadati; phylum Bacteroidota; class Flavobacteriia; order Flavobacteriales; family Flavobacteriaceae; genus Aquimarina; species Aquimarina sp. Aq107. Next base: position 2,455,181 of record NZ_OX030782.1, read on the forward strand.
TTTATCTGGTCGAGGAAGAGGATCTGATGAGCATCTAAAAGGAGCTCTAGAAAATGTAAAAACTAATGCTGCTAAACGTTTTATAGTATTTACCAATATTGATTTAGAAGGTATTGATGAACCCGATTGGACAAAAAGAACTGTTGCAAGACTAGAAAAGGATGTTGTCATGGGTGCCAATGGTTTAAAAATATACAAAAGCCAAGGAATGGATAATATGGATAATAATGGGGATAGAATCAAAATAGATGATCCTAGGATTGGACCAGTATGGGAAAAATGCGGCGAATTAGGAATTCCTGTTCTGATACACGCTGCAGATCCTAAATCATTCTGGGATCCACACGATAATCAAAATGAAAGGTGGCTGGAGCTAAAATTACGATCTAGAAGAAAGAGAGATGCTAAGGTAACAGGCTCTTGGCAAACCATTATACAAGAACAACACAATATTTTTAAAAAACATAAAAACACTAAATTTATCAATGCCCATTTAGGATGGTATGGAAACAACTTAGCCAAACTCGCAGAGTTAATGGATGAAATACCTAATATGTATTCCGAAATTGGAGCAGTAATCGCCGAACTTGGACGACAACCTCGTAATGCTAAAGTATTTTTAACTAAATACCAAGATAGAATTATGTTTGGTAAAGATTCTTGGAATCCTGAGGAATACTACACTTATTTTAGGGTTCTCGAATCTAACGATGAGTATTTTCCTTATTACAAAAGATATCATGCTTTCTGGAAAATGTATGGATTAGACCTTGAAGATGAAGTTCTGAAAAAACTATATTATAAAAATGCACTAAAAGTAATTCCTAATATTGATAAAAGTTTATTTCCAAAATAATACAACTTAGTTAAAACATAAAAAACAAAAACCTAATAACCAGTATTTTAACACCTAAAAACCTTTAACAATGAAGAACACTATATAATAATCTGTTTTTTTGGCACGCTGCTTGATACTATATAAACGAGTGATAAAAACTAATTTTTACACTTCTTTTAAAATCACAGATTATGAAAAATATTGTTTTACTATTTACAGGTTTATTATTAGCTTCTTTTACTGCTAATGCTTTTGAAACAAATACAGAAACCGTTTCTAGATATTATAATTATGGAAAATCATTCATTTTCAATGAAAGTGGAGTTGAATTCTCTGTGTATGCAGATGGTCAGTTTGATTTTTACGTAAACAGACCAAGAGGTGGTGTTAGTGTTAATATCAATCGTCCAGGTGTAAATATTAGTTTTAACTCTGGTTATGATTATGATGCATATGTACAGTATGATGATTATGGTGCTGTAGTGCAAATAGAAAATGTACCAATATTCTATGATTACTACGGTAGGATTAGTCAAGCAGGTGATATATTTATCAACTACAACCGTTTTGGTAGAATATCAAGAGTTGGTGGACTATATGTAAACTATAATAACTACGGTAATTTTGTTAACTGTACTGGATTTATTAATAGCTTTAATAGACATTATACATACAGACCTTTTCACGCTTTCTTTACAGTACCAGTTGTAAGTAGATGTATTGTATTCAATAGACCTTACAGAAGATTTTATAACCCTTATAGATTTTCATATAATGTTTTTAGAACGAACTATTATAATGGATACTATGCAAAACCTTATAGAAGTCGTAACTATTACAGACCTAATCAGAGAGTAGCAAGCTATAACAGAGGGAATAGAGTTAGCAGAGCTAGAAGTCTTGATTATAGATCTCGTGATAGAAGAACAGCTATGTACAAGAGAAATGATCGTAACTACAGAACTGTAAATCGAAGTAGATCTACTTCTGTAAATAGAAACAGAGCTAACGTAAATAGTAATACCTCTAGAAGTAGAAGTACACAAACTAGAGATAGAGCGAAAACTACTTCAAGAAGCGCTCAAAACAGAAGTAGAACACAAAATACGCAAAGAACTAGAAACGCCGTAACAAGTCGTTCTACTAGGAATGCTGAAACAAGAAGTCAAGCAAGAAAAGCTGATCAAAATAGAGTTCTGTCAAACCAAAGATCACAAAGAAGTAGAAACACTGTTGCAAATGGATCTAGTAGAAATAACAATAAAGTAAGAACTACGACTAGAAGTAATAGAAATAATAGTTCAAGAAATGTAACAAAACGTTCTAATAACAGTCGATATACTAGTAAAGGAACTAATAATTCTAGATCTAAAGTACAAAAACAAAGAAGTAACACTTCTAACAGATCCGCAAGATCTAATAATTCTAGATCTCGTACAGCTAGAAGTAGAAGTTAAAAAAATATAAAGAATTTATTTTTTTGGTTGGTTAGTTGGAAAATCCCCCAGAGTAGTATGCTTAAGCACCTCGGGGGATTTTCTTTAGTATAGTATTAATATCTTCAGATATTTTAAAATAATACAATAAAGCAATATAACAAACTCCGATAATTACACTCTTAATACTAATATTTATTATCGGATGAAATTTAAAATCCCAAAAATAAAATCCTATTACGAATGCTGAAACAAATAGTATGATCAACAATGTTTTTGAGGAAAATGGATTCATTTTAAATTTTACCTGAACAATCAATACTTTTGCCAAATTATAACAAAACACTGCGCTAAAAGTGGCAATAGCAGCTCCTGATACACCAAAGATTGGAATACAAATCCAATTAAGAATAAATGCCAAAATAGCCATTCCAATTCCTATATATAAAATCAATCGATAGTAATCCGAATTAAATAATATGGAATTGTTATTACCCAATAAATTATCAAATAACTTTGCGCCTCCAATTAATACAACTACCCAGATAAATAATTCATATTCATCTGGAATCAGTTCAAAAAGTTCATTAACATTACAAAGTATTAACACAAATAATAAACCACTGATTGCAAATAGATTTAAAGAACTTTTCTTATATAAAACTCGCAATTGATCAAAATTCTTTTCATTGATCAACTTAGCTGTCAAAGGATACGTGATTTGATGCATTGCTCGAGAAGGAATTATTATAACACTTGCTATGTAAGCACAAATACCATATTTAGCAACATACTCAATAGGAAGATAACGCTCTATCATCGTTTTATCTAAATCGATTAATAAGGTAGCAACCGAACCTGCTATTAGAATTAATAAAGAATATTTTAAAACAGAAATATAATTAGTGGGAAATGAGAAACTAAATTTAAAGTTATGCAATCTCAAAGCATAAGTAACCATAACCACCAATCGCACAATATAAACTAACACTAGTGCATAAATGAATTGTTTTACATTAATGATACCTATAGCTACAAGAATTAAAAGAATCATTGAACAAACACGCACGAACAACTCTTTTAATACATTACCAAAAACACTCTTTAGTTTTACTTTTGCCCAAGCAAAAAATACTTCAAAATAAGATAAAGCAATTGCTAAAACATATATTGTCCATACATATGGTTGTACAACGGCATTATCTTCACTAAAAAAATCAAGAATAGAAGTATATAAAACCAAGCCAACAGTCCCAATTACAATTGCTACAAACAAAGGAAGAATAAGCATCATACTCATAAATCGATTTTGCTCTTCCTTCTTAAAGTATGAAGAATAAAATTTTACCATGGTATTATGAGCACCAAAAGCCATTAATGGCCAGATTAAGTTAGAAGCTGAAAGTAAATACGACACAAGTCCATAATATTCTTCATCTAAAAATTTGGTAAACAAAAAGAGGGTATTGATAGCACCAATCCCAAAACCAAAACAGGTAATGATTACATTTCTAATTGATTGATTTACTACTATTCCCACAATATTAAAGAATGATATTAGCTATTCAAATTTTGAAGCAACAAAGACATTTCCTTAGTAAGCTCTCTCCTACTATATTTTTCAATACCTTTAGTTTCAGTTTGCAGTTTTCCGTTCTTAAATTTAACAAAATAGTCAAGTATACTCTTTTTCATCTCATTATACTCTTGATAACCAAAAAAATGACCAGAATTCGTTTCTTTTATCAACTTAGATATATCTGCTCCTTTTGGTCCAACTGCAAGAATGGGTCTTCTAGAAACCATATATTCAAATAATTTTCCCGGTATAATACACTTTGTCTCTTCACTATCTATTTCTACTAATAGTAGAACTTGAGATCTCCTTTGTATTTCTATTGCTTCTTTATGCGAAACATATCCTTTATTTTCCAAAAAAGGAGACAAACCAGCTTCTTTGATAGATAATAACACATCTTCACTCACAGCTCCTACCAATTGCAATCTAAAAACTTTTGCAAACTCAGAATTCTCCTGAGTAAGATCATATAGAACATTCCAAAGTTTTTCTGGATTTCTTCCAGATAATAATGAACCAATATGAGAAACTGTAAATTCTTTATCTAATTTTATCTCAGAGACTACTTCTTCTGTATCATATCCATTAGTAATAACAGAAATTGGTTTATTCGTAATTTCCGAAAATTCTTCTCTTGTTGTATAACTGGTTACGGTTATATGATCCACAGCACTTAACACTCTTTTTTCTAATTCTTTGTGCTTATTTATGGATCGCTTAGTTAATTTCAATTTATTATGATATCCAATCGTTGTCCAAGGATCTCTAAAATCTGCTACCCAAGTAAGATTTAGTTCAGATTTAAGCTTCTTTCCTATCAAATGAACACTATGAGGAGGGCCTGTAGTTATAATTGTATTAATATTATTCTCTTCAATAAACTTAGAAAGAAATTTAACCGATGGTGTTACCCAAAATTTACGTGCATCTGGTATAAAAAAGTTTCCTCGTATATAAAGTAAAAGTCTTTGAACAAAAGATTGCTTACTATCGTTTGCAATAATTCCTTTACTTATGGTTTTTGATTCATTTTTAGAAAAAATTTCTGCAAAACGATAAGGTTCAAAAATCGAATGTTCTATAACCTGTATTCCTTTCGGAATATCATTTACTAGAGATTCATCAATTAAAGGATAGGTCGGATTTTTTGGAACATAAACAATAGGTTCAATTCCAAAATCCCTAAAATACTTTACAAATTTAAGCCACCGTTGCACTCCAGGACCTCCTGCAGGTGGCCAATAATATGTTATAAGTAATACCTTCAAAATAATCTACGAGTTGTCTTCAGAAACTATTTCTTTTCTTTTTTTGTATTCGAAAAATAATGCTCCTAAAAATAGTAACCCAAAGATAATAGAACTTGCCAAAGTAATAGTACTTCCTGTTTTTACAACCTGAGGTTCAAACTTAAACTCTATGGTATGTTTTCCGGCCGGAACTTTTAGACCTCTAAGCATATAGTTTACAGGATAAATAGTTTCTGATTTTCCATCTATATAAGCATTCCATCCATCTTTGTAATAAGTTTCTGAAAAAACAAGAAATCCAGGTTTTTCAGTATATGAATTATATGCTAAATGATCTGGATCTGTTTTGGATATAGATATGGTAGAAATACTATCTTTTGCTGGTTTATAACCTGCTAATTCTTCTTTAAAATCATTTCTAATAACCGCTGTATTCTTGGTGTCAATATTATTCAAAGCTTCAAATTCTGCTTTATAATCATCTACAAACTTTAAATTTTCTATAAACCAAGCCGGTCCATTTGTCGAAGGGTTTTCTTGTACATCTAATTGTCTTTTTTCATTCTGTTGAATCACATATTTTATATTCAACATATTAATAACCTGAAGATTCCCCTTTGCAATATGTCCAAAATAAACATCCTCCATTTTTCTAGGTCGAACCGCAGAATATCCATTTACCGTATTAAAGAAATAATTGGTATGAGAATTATTAAAACCTCTGGCTTGATCTAATACTCTATAATATGATTTGTCTTTTAAAATTTCCTTATCTACATTAGTAGGTTGAAAATAAGATTTATATGTGCGCTTAGAAATAAAAGATTCGTTATCTACACTCCGGCGATCTACTCCAACCAAATCTACGAGAATAAGAATCCCTACTCCTACTAACATTAGATTTTCTGACAGCTTTTTCTTAAGTGTAAACCAAAGTAAGGCACCAATTAATAAAATAAAAATTAAAGAGCGTAAACTATCACTTTTCATAATAGTGATACGGTCTTCTTTTAAAGCATCAAAGATACCCGGTTGTTCTATAGCTAACTGAACATCTCCTGGAGATTTAAAACTAAATAAACTTCCTCCAAACAACCAGAATATTAAACATAATCCACCAAAAACACCAAGAGATATTAAGAACTTCTTTTGTCTTTCTTGAAATGACGTTTTCTGATTAAACAGTTGATACAAACCAAATACTGCCGCGATTGGAACAACAAATTCTAAAATAACCTGAATACTAGAAACAGCTCTAAATTTATTATATAGTGGAATATAGTCTACAAAAAAACGAGTTAGAAAATCTAAATTTTTACCCCAACTTAATACTAGGGATAAAATAATTCCTCCAAGTAACCACCACCTTAATCTTCCTTTAACCAATAATAATCCTAACAAAGCTAGAAATACCACAGTAATACCTAGATATGGAGGTGCTTCTACAAAAGGTTGTGCTCCCCAATACAATCCTGTTACATTAGCGTAATAATTAGCATTTTCTGGGGACTCACCTAGCATAATCAATTTTTGATAAAAAGCCGAATCTTTACCTAAATCAGAAGCTCTTCCTAATCCCATTAACTTAGGGATAAAAAGATTTAATGATTCCAATTTACCGTAACTATATTCAGTAATATACTCGTAGTCTAAACCATTTTTTTCCGAAGAAGTAGTTGTCGCATCCGCTAATAAATTTTTACCTCGTATACTAGTTTCCGCATATTCTGATGTTGATAACAAGGTTGTTGCATTAGTTGCTAAACCTAAAATAGCTGCAATAATTAATATTACTGATGACTTTAAAAAATGTGGTATTTCTTTTCTTTTAAAAGCATCTACAAAGTAGGTTACTCCAATTACAAATACTAGTAGCCCTAAATAATAGGTCATTTGATAATGATTTGCTTGGATTTCTAATCCCATAGCCAAGGCTGTTAACATAAAACCCCAGATATATCGCTTTTGAAAAACCAACAGAATACCTGCTATTACCAATGGGAAATAAGCTATTGCGTGGGCTTTAGAATTATGCCCTACTCCAATTATTATAATGAGATATGCGGAAAAACCAAAAGCCAATGCTCCAAGAATTGCCATTTTCCATGGAATTCTCATTACCAATAATAAAATATAAAAACTTGTAAGATATAGAAATAAGTAATCCGCTGGTCTTGGTAAAAATCGAATTAAACGATCTAACTTATCCATATAATCGTGGGGAAACTTAGCTCCTAACTGATATGTAGGCATCCCACCATATGCTGAATTATTCCAAAAAGTTTCTTCACCTGTCTTTTTACGATGGTCTTTTTGCTGTTTCGCCATCCCCTCATAGAGTTTAATATCATTCTGAAATATCATTTTTCCACTAAGGACAGGATTAAAAAATGCAAGTGAAGCAATTATAAAACCTATAATAACAAGTAAATGAGGTATGAATCTTTTTAGATAAGCCATCATGTGCGAAACAATTTACGATTGAAGCGCCAAATTAATCAATTTCCTCAAAATCGATGTACTCACCTACATCTTTATTACCAGATTTTTGTTTAGGCTTTTTATCTATAGTAGTATCATTATTCGGAGAAGATTGAGGTTGTTGGTATTGCTGAAATTGCTGCTGAAACTTTTCTCCAGCTTTCTTTGTTACATATCTAAGCAATAGAGGACCAAATAAACGCGTTAGTATCTTTAATCCATAATATATTAATAATAGAATGAGAATTACCTTTAATACCCCTGATAAAGAAGCAACTTGCATATTATTTTTCTTCAAAAATAGGGAACTCTCTATACAATTACATGATGTCAGTCCTAAAAAAATGATAAAATCTGCTATATTTGAACCAAATCTATTGAATATGAGCCCTAAATCTATGCTGCTGTTTGTTAGCCTATACCTACTAGGCTTAGCTGCATCTGCGCAATACACTGAGAAAATTAATACTAATAGGCCTGGAACTTCACAGGGAGCTTTCTCAGTTGGTAATAATGTACTACAACTAGAAGGTGGATTAGGCTTTGGAAAAGAAAAACATAAACTATTTGACACCAAAACAAATACATTCAATTTTGATTATGCAATAAGATATGGATTATTGATCGAACAACTAGAGATTAATATAAATGGTAGCTTTAGAAGTGAAGGAATTAGACAAACGATTGGAGCAAATGAAGAAAAAATAAGAAGAACAGATTTCGAATTTAATACCATTGGTGTTAAATACCTAATATATGATCCTTATAAAAAACCTAAAGAAAATGATTCCATCAACTACGATGAATTAAAAAGTTGGAAAGAACGTTATAGATTTAAATGGAAAACTCTGATTCCTGCTGTTTCTGCTTATGTAGGTATGAATTATGTAAATACAGACAATCCATTTACATTTCCAAATGATCAAACAATTAGCCCAAAAATTGTTTTGATGACTCAGAACAACTGGTGGACTAGTAATGCAGGAAGTTGGGTATTAGTTACTAACTTAATAATAGATAAAATTACTACCGATAATCCCGCATACGGCTGGATAATTACGAGTACTCATACTCTAAATGATAAATGGGCCGTCTTTGGGGAATATCAAGGACAAAAAAGTGATTTCTATAGTGATAATATAGTTCGACTGGGAGGAGCTTATTTATTTAATAATGATTTACAAATAGATGCTAATGTTGCTACAAATTTTAAGGACACTCCTTCTATATTCAGAGTTAGTGTAGGAGCTTCTTATCGATTTGATTGGCATAAGAAGGATGAGATTATAGAAAAACCAGGTTTCGAAAGTGGTATAAAGAAAAAAGAAGGAGAAGAAGAATTAAATAAAAAAGAAAGTGATAGTTTAAATATCGATCAAGAATTTGAAGAGATAGAAAATGATAGCTTAAAACTAGAAAAAACTCCTTTTATAAATGAATTTGAAGATGGAAGCCATAGAGATGCTATGGAACAAGATCTTGACGCAAGAAGGACTGAACAACGCCTAGAACGTGAGCGTATAGAAAAAGAAAAGCAAGATAAAAAAGATGATAAAAAATTCCAGAAAGAAGAGCGTAGAAGATTAAAAAGAGAAGCAAAAGAAGCTAAGCAAGCGGAAAAAGCTAAAATCAAAGCTGAAAAAGAAAAGCAAAAAATGATTGAGGATATAGACGCTGAGTTGGATAAAATGGAACAAGATGAAGGCCTCGATGATGAATTAAAACAAATTGATGATGAGCTCAAAAAGTTAGAAGAAATGGAAAAAGAGCTCGAACCTGAAAAAGCAAAAGAAGAAACTGAAGAAAAGAAAAAAGTCGACGAAGATGAAGAAGACATAGATGCTGCTTATGAAAAGCTTCAGAAAGAACAAGAAAAAGCTAAAAAAGAAGAAGAAAAACGAAGAAAGAAAGAAGAAAAAAAGCGTTTAAAAGAAGAAAAGAAAAGAAAGAAAGAAGAAGAAAAACGCAAGAAAGCGGAAGAGAAAAAGAAAAAGAAAGAAGAAAAGGAGAATGAAGATAATGATAATGGTGATGGATAATCATCTATAATTTTTAATATCTATTAATACAAAAGGGCTAAACAAATTATGTTTAGCCCTTTTTTAATCTTCGCTTTTGTCAGATTAAACAATTAATAATTAGTCCTCAATAATGACAATATCGAATAAAAAACATCTATTTTTTAATATTTCTATCATTTTTTAACATTAAAAATACGTAGGTTAAAATAATTCTCTTATATTTGGTTAACCAATTTGGTTGACCAATTTATAACTATGAGAATTAACTTAGAAACCGACCCATTATCACCAAAAGATGAAGTAGAAAAGGTGATCTCCAAAATAAGAGATCTAATTATCAATCGACAATTAGAACCTGGAGATAAATTACCTTCTGAGAGAACATTATCTGAAAAATTTGGTGCTAGTAGAAGTCAATTAAGACTCGCCATTCAAAAATTAGAATTTTATGGGTTAGTAAAACGATATCCTAAGAGTGGAACTTTCGTTTCCAAAATTGGTGTAGGCGCATTAAATTCTATGATGGCTAATATTCTACACCTACAAATACCTGATTTCAAATCATTGGTAGAAACAAGATTAATACTTGAAACGAAGGCTGTAAAACTAGCAGCTATAAGAAGAACTGACAAACAACTATATCAAATAGAACAAGCGCACGAAGCTTACATAAAAAAATCTATCAATGGAGAAAACGCTGTAGATGAAGATTTACTATTTCATCTAAAAGTAGCAGAAGCAAGTTGTAACAGTGTTATCAATTCTTTAATGTTAGTAATCACTCCAGAAATAATAACAAATTTCGTAAATAATAAGATTTGCGACGAAACTAATTTCTCTACATTAATCCAGGAACATCAAGATATTGTAAATGCTATAAAAGATAATGATCCTGATCAAGCGATTAAGAGCTTAAAAATTCATTTTAACGATTTATATAATTACTGCAATACTAATTAAAACCACCTAGCCTATGTAGAGTAAATCCAATATTAAATAAATAAAAAAAGGACAGGCAATAACCTATCCTCTTCAATTATTCTGTAATCACTTCAAGTTAGAGGGAGAAGTTAATTAACAAGAATAATAGTACACAATTACCTAAGTAAACATGCGACCGCAAATATAATAAATCATAATATGGTTGAAATTTTGCCTTTGTTAATGTTTAGTTAAGTAAAACACAAGTCGAAACAGCTTAAAAAGCAGATAGGCTTATATCTGAAATTAAACTAATCATTGAAACAATTACACATGAATCACAAAATAACTATAGCTTTACTACTATCGTTATTGTACCATTTCACCTCATATGCTCAAGAAAATTATGAGTTAACTGGTACTGTAACATCAATTGAAACGAATACACCTATTCCTGGTTTGAGTGTTCTCGTTAAGGGGACTTCTAGAGGAACAGTAACAGATTTTGACGGAAAATATAGCATAAATGTAAAATCAGGAGATGTAGTACAATTCTCTTATATAGGACTTACCACAAAAAATGTCACGATATCTGGACAAACTACTCTAAATGTATCTATGGAAGAAGATTCCGAAGCACTAGAAGAAATCGTTGTTGTCGGTTATGGTTCTCAGCGTAAGAGTGATGTAACAGGTTCTGTATCTTCCGTAAAATCGGATGAATTAACGGCTTTCCCTGTTTTGAATGCAGCACAAGCACTTCAAGGACGTGCAGCTGGTGTTGTAGTTCAATCCAATAATGGAGGTGAGCCTGGATCTGCTGTTAATATCCAAGTTAGAGGGAATACCTCGATCAACGCTAACAGTGATCCTCTTATTGTTGTAGATGGTTTTGTGGGTGCTATTTTTCCGCAGGCGAATGACATAGAATCCATAGAAGTACTTAAAGATGCTTCTGCAGCTGCTATTTATGGTTCTAGAGGGTCAAATGGAGTTGTTCTAGTCACTACAAAAAAAGGTAGAAAAGGAAAGTTATCTATTGATGTTAATTCGAATTACTCGGTACAAAATATTACTAATGAACTAGATTTATTAAATGCGGATCAATTTGCAGCGTATCAGCAAGAATTAAATCCTGCCTATGTTCAAGGGCCTGCCAATACAGATTGGCAAGACTTACTATATAGAAGCGGTAGTACTTCGGATCATCAATTTTCTTTTTCAGGAGGAAGTGATAATATAAATTTTTATGCTTCTGCAAATTATTTTAAACAAGAAGGTGTTATTATTAATTCAGAATTCGAGCGAGTAACTTTCCTATCCAACATAGATGCCCAGATGACCGATAAGTTAAAGTTAGGGATCAATCTTTTTGGTAGTCGAGGAGCTCAAGATGGTGTTCCAACACAATCTACAGGTCAAACTGCTAATGGAGGTGGTGATGATGTAGTTTCTTTAGCCTTTAGATTTGCTCCAGATTTAGGAGTATTGAATGAAAATGGGGTAAATACGATTAACTCTGTTGGTGATGATGTTGATAATCCTTTTGCTATTGCAACAGAAGGGATCAATGAAACTAAGACAGATAATTACAGAGCTAATTTATATGCAGATTATGAAATTCTGAATGGGTTGAACTTTAAAACTACATTTGGTTTTAGTACTCGAAATCAAACAAATGGGCTTTTTAGGCCTTCTACTTTACGAATTACTGCTGGAGATGTTGGAGGAAGAGCTATTATATCAAATGTTAGAAACACAAATGTAATCAGTGAAAATTATCTGACTTATAATAAAGAAATCGGTAAATTCGATTTAACGTTATTAGCGGGATATTCTTATCAAAAAAATACTACAGAAACTTCTTCTTCAGGAGCAGAAGGCTTTGTCTCAAATACATTCTCTTTTTTCAATCTATCAGGAGGAACCACTGCATTAACCCCTACTTCATCTTTTTCTGAAATAGAAATTCAATCTCAGTTTGGAAGATTAAATCTTGACTATGATGATCGTTATTTGTTAACTGCTACGGTAAGAAGAGATGCTTCGTCGAATTTTGCTGTAAATAATCAAAGTGCTATTTTCCCTTCTGCAGCCATAGGATGGAAAATTTCTAATGAAAGTTTTCTGAAAGATAACAGTACTATCTCCAATCTAAAGTTTAGAGCTAGTTATGGTGTGACGGGTAATCAAGCAATTAGTGCTTATCAGTCTTTAGCTAGATTCCAAACAGTATTAGGGATTATAAATGGAAATGTTGTTGGAGCTGTTGTTCCAGATCAAGCTGCAAATCCAGATCTACAATGGGAATCTTCTTACCAAACCAACATTGGGTTGGATTTAGGATTTATAAATAATAGAATTTCTCTTTCTCTGGATTATTATAATATAGACACAGAAGATTTACTGTTAGCCGATGCTAGTCAGCCAGAATATCTTGGATTTTTAACCACAGCTAGTATTAGAAATATTGGGGAGGTTAATAATAAAGGATTTGAAATTTCTTTAAATACAAGAAATATTGTTAAAGAAAACTTTACCTGGACTACAGATTTTAATTGGTCTACCAACACCAACACTGTTGAGGCCTTAATAGGAGGTATCGATGTATTTTTAGATGCATCTCCAGGTTATTTTAACACTGACAACACACACCTTTTAAGAGAAGGAGAAGCTGCTGGAGTTTTCTGGGGATACGAGTATAGAGGTGTATATCAAGGAGGAGACTTGCCAGAAGGAACTGCAACTTTTGCAGGAGCACAAGCAGGAGATCAGTTATTTACAGATATACCTGATGAAAATGGTACCGCTGATGGTGTTATCAATACAGATGATCAAAAAATTATTGGGGATCCTACACCAGATTTCACATTTGGTATTACTAATAATTTCACCTATAAAAATATTGATTTAAATATCTTTTTTCAAGGAGCTGTAGGTGGCGATGTTGCAAATCTTACTGCAATTCAATTAGATGCTGGAGATTCTAATGCTTCTACCGATATATTGAATGCTTGGACACCAACAAACACTAATACAGATGTACCACGTGTAGCATTAAGAACCGATAAAATTCTTACTTCTCGTTTTGTAGAAGATGGTACATATGTGAGATTAAAAAATATAGCTTTAGGGTACACTATACCAAATGCTGTAACTGAAAGAATGGGTATCGATAAAGTGAGGGTTTCTGTTAGTGGTCAGAACTTGCTTACGTTCACAGATTACTCTGGTTTAGATCCAGAAGTTAGCTTTTTTGGATCTGGTGGATCTGGTGGCTCTACAAATGCTAATACTACAAGAGGTTTTGATTTTGGGAATTACCCAACCGTGAGATCTGTTAATTTCGGAATCAACGTAACCTTTTAACTAGTTGACTAACAAAATATTATAATATATTAGTAATAAAAATAAAAACATATGAAAACAATTAAAATCTTATTCTTATTGTCGACAATAGTCTCAACAATAGGATGTTCGGATTTGGAAGAAAATCCGGTAGGAATTTTGGCTCCAGAAAGTTTTTTTAGTTCTTTAGACGATTTACAGGTAGCTGTAAACGGAACTTATGGTCGTGTGGGTCACGAAGATATTTGGGGAAGAAAATTTACGTTAACCATTATGGTACGTGGTGATATGGTAGATATTGGAGATCCGACCACTGCACAGAGAAGAATTGACCACAATGATTTTACAGTATTGTCAGATAATGGAATGATTGATGACTTTTGGCCAGCAATGTACCAAACCATTGCTGCAGCAAATCAAGCAATTGCGGGAGCGGAGTTATTAGATGCAGATGAGGCTGAAGAAAATGAAATTATTGCTCAAGCATATTTTATGAGAGCATTCACTTATTTTCATATGGTGAGACTTTTTGGGGATATCCCCTATTTAGATACGCCTGTTACTGATATTCAAACAGCATCTTCTATAAGTTCTACACCAACAGCTGAAGTATATGAAAACATCATTGCAGATTTAGAATTCGCTGAAACCTGGTTGCCTAATACGCAAACAACAAGAACATTACCAGCAAAGGCTACAGCTACTTCTTATTTATCTTTGGTATACTTAACTATGGGGAATTATCAAATGGCCTATAATAAGGCTAAAGAGGTAATTGACAACGAAGGAACCTATCAATTAGGCTTAGAGGCTAATTTCCAAGATTTATTTGATTCCTCCAAACAAGATGCTTCACAAGAACCTTTATTTGCAATTGATTTTCAGGCAATAAGAAACATTAATCAGACTGATGATGGAACTGATTATGCGCCACCATTAACAGGAATTAGATCGGATGAGCAGTATGACCTTGGCGGTGGTTGGTCTGTTGCTGTGCCTTCTTTAGAAGTTTTTGATACCTGGGATGACCGCGATTATAGAAAAGCAGTGAGTTTTGATGCTACCGGAATTTTTAATGGTAATGTAGAGCCATATACTGTATTTAGGGATTTTAATACAAGAGCCGTAAACCGTCCTCATATTGCTAAATATACTCGATTCATAGGAGCAACAGCTAATGGGAATGGTCGTGCATCAGAAACTAATTATGCTACAATGAGGTATGCAGAAGTATTGTTAATAGCGGCAGAGGCATTAAATGAAATCAATGGTGGAAGCGAAGAAGCTCACCAATATGTAAATAGAGTAAGAGCTAGAGCTAGAAATGGTTCTGATTTCCCGGCTGATGTCTCTGGTTTGTCTCAAGACAATTTTAGAACCATGGTATTAGAGGAACGTAGATTAGAGCTAGCTTTCGAATTTAAAAGATGGTATGATATCGCTAGAAGAGAAATGGGAACACAAGTGTTTGGATCAACTGGACTCGAAGGGCTAAAAGCTAACTTTGATCCAACTCGTGATTATCTATTACCTATTCCAAATGAAGAAATACTAAGAAATCCTAACTTATCTCAAAATGACGGGTATTAATAGGTAACCTTATTTTAAATACATAATCGCTATGAGAAACATAAGAAAACCGAAAGATGAATTGAATTAGCCTTTTTAAAATCATCAACGGTTTAATGTAATTAAACTTCAATTAGCGAAATAAATGCAACTAATTAAAATTAGTAAAAATCCTGGATACTAAAGTTGTGTGTGTATAAATAATAAGTAAAATTATTGTTTGTTATGTATCCTTTACTCCATTGATCATTAGTTTGGTCAGTGGAGTATTTTTTTTAGAAAAACATTACAGTCAACTATCATAATGATCAAGTTATCGATTGATTTATTAAAATGACCTGTTTACGTTAAGATGTTTGATAAAAGGGTCATATATTTGTTACGAACTAGCGAAGTTGTATGATTACGATTAAAGAAATTACCTCTAAAGCAGATTTAACTACATTTGTTAAGTTTCCTTTTGAATTATATAAAGACTCTCCCTATTACGTTCCTTCTATTATTAAAGAAGAGTTAGATGTAATGAATCCGGCTAAAAATCCTGTTTTTAAAAATGCCGTAGCTAAATATTTTCTTGCATATAAAAACAATAAAATTGTTGGAAGAATAGCGGCAATTATCAATTGGATTGAAGTAAAAGAACAACAAAAGCCAAAAATCCGTTTCGGATGGTTCGATGTCATAGATGATCTTGAAGTTACCAAAGCTCTTCTCGAAAAAGTTGTTGATTTTGGTAAACAAAATTCTTTAGAATATATGGAAGGACCTGTTGGCTTTTCAAATATGGATAAAGCCGGTATTTTAATAAAAGGATTTGAAGAACTTAATACTATGATTACTTGGTACAATTATCCATATTACCAAAAACATATGGAACAATTAGGTTTCGAAGATGCTGCAACTTGGGTAGAATATAAAATAAAAGTGCCTACAGAAACTAAAGATAAAGTAATCAAGTTCGCTAAAATAATCAAAGAACGTTACCAACTTCAATTACTTAAGTTCAAAAAAAGCAAAGAACTTTTAAAATATGCTGATGATATGTTTGATTTACTTAATAAAACATATAGCAGTTTACAAACATTTGTACCGATACAACAGTATCAGATTGAAATGTACAAGAAAAAATACTTACCCTATTTAAATCCTGAGTATATTACTTGTATTGCTGATAAAAATGGAAAATTAATTGCTTTTTCTATTGTTATGCCTTCTTTTTCCAAAGCATTAAAAAAAATGAATGGTAAAATTTATCCTTTAAAATTTTTACATATTCTTAAAGCACAAAGAAGAAATGACACTGCAGCTTTCTATCTTATAGGAGTGGATCCCGAATACCAAAACAAAGGAGTTACCGCTCTTATATTCAAAGAAATGAACGAAACATTTATTCGTAATGGTATAGAAATGGTAGAAACAAATCCAGAATTAGAAGAGAATAAAGCTATACAGGCTTTATGGAATGATTATGAGCATGAGCAACACAAAATGCGTAGAACTTACAGAAAGAATCTATAGATAAAACAGGCCTAAAATTATATTAAATCTTTTTTAGCAAATTTTTAATATAAAAAAACTATTATTTCCCCGATATACTATTATTTTTAGACTACTAATTTTTACTCTAAAAACCATAACATTATGATCAAAAAGATTTTAAATTTACAAGGAGTTAGCGAACTTAAGAAACAAGAAAAACTATCTATTAACGGAGGAAGTAGTCCTTTTTGTAGTTTTGGACCATTGACATTAGATTGTTCTACAAATATCGATGGACGATGTACCTGTGTTAATGGTAGATGCGTTAAAGGCCCTGAATATCATTGTAGATAAATAATAAAAAAAACAGCTACTTTTTTAAAGTAGCTGTTTTTTTTATTCTATTTAAACTATCTTTTATTCTCCCATCGCTTCTGCTAGGGCCGCTGACATCTTTTTATAAGTACCATTTTCTAACGTTTCTCTTATTGCAGAAAAAGCATTTAATGTATCTTCAATATCCTGCATAGTATGAGAAGCCGTAGGAATCAATCTTAATAAAATCATTCCTTTGGGTATTACAGGGTATACAACTATCGAGCAAAAAATACCATGATTTTCTCTTAGATCTTTAACCAATGCCATTGCTTCAGGAATACTCCCTTTTAAATAAACAGGAGTAACACAGCTCTGAGTTGTACCTAAATCAAAACCTCTATCACGCAAACCATTTTGTAAAGCGTTTACATTTTCCCAAAGTTTTGCTTTTAACTCTGGCATTGTACGTAACATATCCAAACGTTTAAGTGCTCCTACAACTAATTGCATTTGTAAGGATTTTGCAAACATTTGAGAACGTAAATTATACTTAAGATAATCAATAATCTCTTGATCAGCAGCTATAAATGCTCCTGTACTAGCCATCGATTTCGCAAATGTAGCGAAGTAGACATCGATATCATCTTGTACTCCTTGCTCCTCACCTGTTCCAGCACCTGTAGCTCCAAGAGTACCAAAACCGTGAGCATCATCTACAAATAATCTGAAATTATATTTTTCCTTAAGTGCAACAATTTCTTTCAACCTTCCTTGCTCACCTCGCATACCAAAAACACCTTCAGAGATTAATAAAATTCCTCCTCCAGTTTTTTGAGCCATTCTTGTAGCTCTCATTAAATTTTTCTCTATGCTCTCAATATCATTATGTCTATAAGTATATCGTTGTCCTTGGTGTAATCTAACACCGTCAATAATACATGCGTGAGCATCAACATCATATACTATAATATCATCTTTACTTACCAATGCATCTATAGTAGATACCATTCCTTGATATCCAAAATTCAACAAATAAGCAGCTTCTTTATCCACAAATTGAGCTAATTCATTTTGTAATTGCTCATGCAAATCTGTATGACCACTCATCATTCTAGCTCCCATTGGATATGCGGATCCATAAGCAGCTGCAGCTTCTGCATCAACCTTACGAACTTCTTCCATATTAGCTAACCCCAAATAATCATTGATACTCCAGGTAACTACTTCTCTACCCTGAAACTTCATTCTATTTGATATAGGCCCTTCTAACTTAGGAAAAACAAAATATCCTTCTGCCTGATCTGCCCATTTTCCTAAAGGTCCTTTGTCTTCGTATATTTTATCAAATAAATCTCTCATCTACCGCTAATTTGATTTCTTTAAGTTTGCGAAAATACAGAAAATTGATGTGATTGCATAATTATATTCTAAATCACCACCTCTACCTATTTTTTCACAAAAAAAGCATCTGTAAAATATCAGATGCTCATATTTTTACATTAAATAATTTTACTTTATAAACTGAACTTTTTTAGCATCCTCTTCATGAACACTATCAAAAAATCCTTGTTCCGTCATCCATTCATCACTAAAAACCTTGCTCATATAGCGAGATCCGTGATCGGGTAAAATAATAACTATATTACTATTTTCGTCAAATTCACCTTGTTCAGCTAATTGCTTAACTCCTTGAATAGCTGCTCCGCTGGTATACCCTAGAAACATTCCTTCTGTTTTCACCAATTCTCTTGCGGTATGTGCACTATCTTCGTCACTTACCTTTTCGAACTTATCTATAACATCAAAGTCTGTCGCAGTAGGTATTAGATTCTTACCTAAACCTTCAATTCGATAAGGGTAAATTTCTTCTTCATCAAACTCTCTAGTTTCGTGATATTTTTTTAATACCGAACCATAAGCATCGATACCAAGTACTCGAACTTCACTATTCTTCTCTTTCAAATATTTTGCAGTTCCAGAAATCGTCCCTCCAGTACCACAACAGGCCACAAAGTGGGTAATATTACCATTTGTTTGATTCCAAACTTCTGGTCCTGTTGAGTTATAATGAGCATCAATATTCAGCTCATTAAAATATTGATTTATATAAACCGAACCTTGTATTTCCTCATGAAGCCTTTTGGCTACTTGATAATAAGATCTAGGGTCATCGGCGCTTACATGTGCAGGACACACATATACCTTAGCTCCCATGTTTTTAAGCATGGCAATCTTATCTTTTGATGATTTTGAACTAACTGCAAGTATACATTCATAACCCTTAATTACACTTACCATCGCTAAACTAAAACCAGTATTACCACTAGTAGTCTCTATAATAGTATCTCCAGGTTTTAGAACACCTTTTTTTTCGGCTTCTTCTATAATATAAAGTGCTATTCTATCTTTAGTGGAATGTCCAGGATTAAAGGATTCTATTTTTGCATAGAAATTTCCTGGATAGCCTTTCATAATTCTGTTTAATTTTACAAGTGGAGTATCACCTATAAGCTCTAAAACATTATCATAAGCCTGTATATCTTCTCTCATAAGGTTGTGTTTTAAACAGATTTATAGAACTGAAAAAGGGGAGTCTAAAAACCGTCACAAAAACGCTACGAAGTTACGTTAATTTTTTTAATTAATTCTTTATACCTTCTAAATCTAATAAAAATGCATATTCTTCTGCAACTTCCTTCAGAGCTGCGAACCTTCCAGAAGCCCCTCCATGACCTGCTTCCATATTAGTATGTAATAATAGGAGATTCTTATCCGTTTTTAATTCTCTTAATTTAGCAACCCATTTAGCTGGTTCCCAATACTGAACCTGAGAATCATGTAAACCTGTAGTAACTAACATATTTGGATAATTCTGAGCTCTAACATTGTCATAAGGAGAATACGACTTCATGTAATCATAGTATTCTTTTTCATTTGGATTACCCCATTCATCATATTCACCGGTAGTTAAAGGAATAGTATCATCTAACATAGTGGTTACTACATCAACAAAAGGTACCGCAGCAACTACTCCATTATATAATTCTGGAGCAATATTTACAATAACTCCCATTAATAAACCTCCAGCGGAACCTCCCATAGCGTAAAGATGATTTACACTAGTATATTCTTCTGAAATCAAAAATTTAGAGCAATCAACAAAATCTGTAAATGTATTTTTCTTTTTAAAAAGTTTTCCTTCTTCGTACCAAGAACGCCCTAGATATTCTCCTCCTCTTATATGAGAAATGGCATAAATAAACCCTCTATCTAACAAACTTAATCGAACACTTGAAAAATATGGATCAATAGTAGAACCATAAGATCCATAAGCATATTGCAGCAAAGGATTTGTTCCATCTTTTTTAATTCCTTTTTTATAGACTAAGGATATCGGTATTTTTGTACCATCCATAGCAGTAGCCCATACCCTTTCTGATACATAATTATTTTTATCAAACTTACCCCCTAAAACTTCTTGTTCCTTTTTGACCTCTTTTTCTTTAGATTCCATATCAAAATCAATAACCGAATTTGGAGTCGTTAAAGAATTATATGCATATCTAAGAACTTTAGTATCGAAATCTACATTTGTACTTACATAGGATGTGTAAGTTTCATTATCAAAGGGAAGATAATAATCTTCTGTACCATCCCATCTTTTGATATTAATTTTATTCAAACCATTAGTCCTCTCACTTATAACAAGATATTCTTTAAAAATATCAACATCTTCTAATAAAACATCCTTACGATGAGGAATAAGGTCAATCCAATTTTCTTTTAAGGTATTCTTTTCAGAAACCTTCATTAATTTAAAGTTCTTAGCTTCATCCGCATTTGTCAATACATAAAAATCTCCGCTGTAATGAGCGATACCATATTCTAAACCTCTAATTCTAGGTTGAAAAACTACAAAGTCTCCAGTTGGATCATCAGCTTTTAAAATATGATATTCTGATGTTAATGTGCTACTAGATCCAATTACTATATACTGTTTAGATTTTGTTTTATAAACAAATGTATTAAAGGTATCATCTTTCTCTTCGTATACTTCTACATCTTCTGATGAATTTGTACCAAGATTATGTCTAAAAATTTTATGCGATCTTAAAGTTGCTTCATCTTTCTTAGTGTAAAACAATGTCTTGCTATCTGCAGCCCAAGTACTTCCACCAGAAGTTGTTTCAATTGTTTCTGGATATATCTCACCAGTTACTAAATTTTTGATACGAATCGTATACTTTCTTCTACTTAAAGTATCAGTACCAAAAGCAATTAATGTATTGTCTGGACTTACATTTAAGCCAACCATTTTAAAATAAGTGTATCCTTTTGCCTCTTCATTGCAATCAAACAATATTTCCTCTTTCGCTTCTAAGGTATTTTTTTTTCTAGAGTAAATAGGATAATCCTTTCCTGTTTCATATCTAGTAATATACCAATATCCATTCAATTTATATGGTACTGATGCATCATCTTCTTTAATACGTGCTTTCATTTCTTCAAAAAGACTTTTTTGAAAGTCTTTTGTATGTCCCATCACTCTATCATTATAATCATTCTCACGTTCTAAATAATCGATTACTTCTGGATTTTCCTTATCGTTAAGCCAAAAGTAATTATCAATACGAATATCTCCATGTTTTTCGAGATGTGTAGCTTTTATATCTGCACTTGGGTGTTGAACTTCTATCTCCAAAGTATTTAATTTATTATAGTTACGCAAAGTTGCAAAAGTAATCGTTAGTAACAATATAATTCTTAGAGTTTTCACAATAATCTCTTAGTTTATTAACAGTTAAAACAGTAATTTTGTTCTTAATAAATCATTAAAAAAATACCAATGTTTGGAGATATGATGGGAATGATGGGTAAATTAAAAGAAACCCAGAAAAAAGTAGAAGAAACAAAAAAAAGACTAGACACTGTTTTAGTAGATGAGAACAGTGCTGATGATCTACTTAAAGTTACAATAACTGCTAACAGAGAAATCAAAAACGTTTCTATTGCCGACGAACTACTAAATGATAAAGAACAGCTAGAAGACTATTTAATTCTCACATTAAATAAAGCCATTGCTAAGGCGACTGCTGTAAATGAAGCTGAATTAGCAGCAGTAGCAAAAGAAGGAATGCCTGATATTCCTGGTCTGGATATGTTTAAATAAAATATAATAAGCATAAAAAAAGGAAGCAAATTGCTTCCTTTTTTTATGCTTATTAATAAAGAACCTATTAGTTATTAATTAATCTAAACTCAGTTCTACGGTTAGCTGCATGCTGACGCTCCGTACAAGAAACTCCATCTGCACATCTATTTTTCAGTCTGTTTTCTCCATAACCATTAGCTACTAAACGACTTCCATTTATTCCTTTAGATAATAAATAAGTAACTACGGCCTGTGCTCTTCTTTCAGAAAGACTCTTATTACTTGATTTAGAACCTCTAGCATCTGTATGGGAAGCGATTTCCATTTTAGCTCCAGGGTTATTGGCTAATACCGGCATTAACCTAGTATCAATAATACTCTTAGCTTGAGAAGTTAAAGTAGCACTACCAAGATTCCAATTAATTGGTAATGCAGAATACTCAACTAAAGAACACTCTACTTCTTTCCAAGTAGTCAATCCTCCTTTTTGTGTTAATACTTCTTTACTTACTGATTTAAATGTAGCAGGAACTACAACTTCTTCAGAATATGCATCTTTAACCATTACAGTTTTAGTTATCGTAGCATACTCTGCAGGTATAACTTCTTCTATTGTTCTAGCTGGCTCAGAAACTACTCTTTTTGTATATGAACTAGATTTTTCAGCTATAGCACTGCTGGTAGTACTTGCATCACTACTCAATGTTTTGATTGGCACTGTAGTAAATTCTGCAGGATATCCTTTATAACACCAGTAACGACAGTCATCTGGATTACTTGATGCGCAATCAGGTGCTGGAGATCCAAGTTCCCATTGAGCATACGCTGGCTTAATTTCTACCGTTTCTGCTCCTGTTCCGAATTTAGCAGGAATTACTTTTAGAGCAGATGCTTTTTGCTTTTTGATAAAAGTTACTGTTTCTGTTTTATATTTTGCAGGTATTACAGTTAACTTCTTTGATTCTTCTTTAACTAATACTTTTTCAGTTACTGTCTCAAAAGTAGCAGGATAAGTTTTTAGCTTTCTATACTCTGGTGTAATTTGAACTTGTACATTCTGATTTTCGTAAACATCAGGTGTCGTACAACGCACATAGCACTTTCCTGGTTCAGGATTAGCAGGCAAATCTTGAGCCTGAGCAGAAATTCCAGCAATTGCAAGAAGTACTAATAAAAAACGATTTTTCATGTTTTGATGATTTAGTGGTTATTATTATGTTACACTTAAAGTTACGAAATTATACATATCAAAAGGAAATGTTAAAATGATCATTTAGAAAAACTATCCGTTTTTCGACGTACTGTTTTTTTTCTCGATAAAAGGCTTAAAAAAAACATATTTGAGTTTTAATCTATTTTTCTTTCTGCGTATTATTCTATATTTTTATCAAAATCATTCTAATATTCTTTAAAAAAACTCGACAATATGTTTGAACTCAAAAATAAAGAGGGAAATAGTTACCATTTTACTTTAAAAGCTAAAAATGGACAGGTAATTTTAAGTAGTGAGGTTTACAATAGTAAAGCTGCTGCTGTAAATGGAATCGCATCCGTACAAAAAAATGCTGCTGAAGATGGTAGATATGAAAGAAAAACTGCTAAAGACGGTAGGTTCTTTTTTAATCTTAAAGCAACGAATGGTCAGGTTATAGGAAGTAGCCAGATGTATTCTTCTGAATCTGGAATGGAAAATGGTATCAATTCAGTAAAAGAAAATGCTCCGGGAGCTGATACTAAAGAGGTATAAATTTTACTAAACTAGCATAACAAAAAAAAACCGTTCATAATTCTGAACGGTTTTTTTGTTACCCTATATAGTTTTTAATTGTTCTAAAAAGTACTCATGCATTTTCTGCGTATAGTCTAAATGAGTAACAAATCTTAATTTACCCTGACCCATTCCATAGAAATGAATATTTTTTGATTCCATTTTTGTAATAAAATCCTCTTCATTTCCATCAATAGTAAATATAATAATATTGGTGTCTATCGGTTCTACGTTAGTTACAAAAGGCAGTTTTTCTAAAACTTTACCAATCTCTTGAGCTTTTTTATGATCTTCTTGTAAACGATCTATATGATTATTAATAGCATATAATCCGGCAGCTGCCATATATCCAATTTGACGCATACCACCACCCAAAACTTTTCTAATCCTAATTGCTTTTTGCATGATTTCTTCATTACCAATCAACACAGATCCCATGGGAGCACCAAGCCCTTTACTTAAACATACTGAAATAGTATCAAACAATTGCCCATATTCCTTTGGATTTTCTCTTTTAGCCACCAAAGCATTCCATAACCTTGCTCCATCTAAATGATAGCCCAAATTATGATCATCACAAATCTTTTTTATTTTTTTTATTTCTTCAAAATTATAACAAGCTCCTCCACCTTTATTAGTAGTATTCTCTAAACACACTAAACTGGTTAAAGGGCTGTGATAAAAATCTGGTGGATTAATTGATTCTAAAACCTGATTAGCAGTAATCATACCTCTATGCCCATCAATTAACTTACAAGAAACTCCACTATTGAAAGACACTCCTCCTCCTTCATAATTATATACGTGCGCATACTTATCAGCGATTAACTGTTCTCCCGGTTGCGTATGCATTTTAATTGCTGCTTGGTTAGCCATACTTCCTGTGGGAAAAAACAGCGCATTGTCCATACCAAACATTGTTGCTATTCTTTCTTCTAAAGCATTAACAGTTGGATCTTCTTTATATACATCATCACCAACCTCGGCTTTCATCATTTCATTAAGCATTTCTGGAGTCGGTTTAGTGACTGTATCACTTCTAAGATCTATTATCATGTACTACTATAATTATTAATTATTTATTCTTTATTCTTTAACACCTTTTTTTTAGAAACTACATTGAAAACTTCCAATTGGAGATCCGTCTGGAATTTTTGGTGAAGGTAATGCTTTGAATTTTTCAGGTCTAGAAATAAAATCATCAATTTGCTTTATATAATAATCATTATACATTTTATTCATCCCTTTTTGTTTTTCAGAATTAAGCAAAGATCTTATTTTTTTTAAAGTACCAAATGCTACAGCATTCACTTGTGGATAAGCATTCTTATTATTAGTAAGATTCATTAAATGTTTAAGCACATTATTTTTTACAACATACCGAATTTCATTGTGATAATTATTCTTAGATACAGTTTCAAAAACTGCATTAATAATTTCATCAAACATTTCTTCAGCACCTAAATGATTGGATTCCAAACTTTTTTGTTGGATCAATCTTGAAATTCTTTCTGGATGAAGCAAAAGTGACAAACTCATATCGCTTGCTGTGGATGCTGCACTTAACGCATCGAACCCAACTCCGGTTTTACTTCCAAAGGATTCTCTGGTACGATTATATCCAAAAGCTCTAGGAGGAAACAATTTTAATTTATCCTCTGGAATAGCTAATATTTCAGGCGACAAAGTTTTTAATACTTGTTCTAGGGCATCTTTCTGTTCTTTTGCAGAAATAGTTTCTACAATTGTTTGTTGATCTCCTTTGATAGCATAATTATAATTTAACCCTCCTACTAATTTTACCGCAGCTTCTGTTTGATATCTATGAAAAAAATATAGAGGAACAAACACATCTTCTAAAACCGAATATGGCTCACCAGTTCTTATATTATCTTTAGAAAAATTATCGATTGCTTTTGCTCTTACTTTTAAAACATTCTCTAATTCAATAGAAGGACTTTTTCCATTATCCCATAAATGAGCTAAACCATGGGCTCCTCCTTGTGGTCTAGCATCACTATCTGAGATAAAACGTAATCCAGAAGCATAAGCATCATCCAAAATTTCATTTAATGTCGATTCTTCATCCGTGCCTTCTGTAAAATTAGAATAACTATATGCAACTGTTACCTTATCCCAAGAACCTATTTTAGTATCGTAAGCTTCAGAGAAAACTATCTTATCATCATTTATTCTTATCAATGGGTGGGGATAATCCATTACGGAAGCTCTATCACTTGAACTAGCCGCAAAGTTATGAGCAAATCCAATAGTGTGTCCCACTTCATGAGCGGATAACTGTCTAATTCTAGCCAAAGCCATTTCTAACATTGGTTGATAATCATTATCTCCGTTTGCATATGGTTTATCAGATAACGCTTGAGCGATTAAAAAATCCTGACGAATTCTTAAACTACCTAAACTTACATGACCTTTCAATATTTCTCCAGTTCTAGGGTCCACTACACTTGCTCCATAACTCCATCCTCTTGTAGATCTATGCACCCATTGAATCACATTATATCTTAAATCCATTGGGTCAGCATCTTCAGGAAGCATTTCTACCTGAAAAGCATCTTTAAAACCAATCGACTCATACGCTTGATTCCACCATCTAGCACCTTCTAACAATGCAGATCTTACTGGTTCAGGTGTTCCAGGATCTAAATAATAAATAATAGGTTCTTTTGCCTCACTAATTGGTAATTCAGGATTTTTTTTCTCTAACCTATGTCTTTTAATATATCTTTTAACTATTGGTTCTTGTATTGGAGTTGCATAATCTAAATAAGATATAGATAATGCACCACTTCTTGGATCAAATTTGCGTTTCTTATAATTATTATCAGGTAATTCTACAAAAGAATGGTGCTGTGTTACTGTAAGCAGTTTTGAATCAGGTGCTACTGACCAAATATTACCACGCTTAGGCGATCCTTTATATGTTATCAAAGCTTCAAACTCAATATTTTTAGGAAAAGCCTTTGTTCTCTCTAAACTCAACGCACTTTTCGATTTATCTATGCCATAAGAGCCTTCATTCTGAGCTTGTAATCGATTTATAATCCCATGAGTATCTTGCAATAAAAAAGGTGTTAAATCAATAATATAACTATCTCCTTTTTTTTCTTTTATAGGAAAACCAAACAAAACAGACTTAGCAAATGCTTGCTCTACACTTTTTTTCTCTAACTTATTTTCTGTTATTGCCCTGTATCTTTGATTAGGTTGTACCAATAATAGTTTATTTCCGGCTTTCTTAAACTTTACTATAACTCCATCTCCGATCTGCCCCCTATCTAAACCAATATCATTAGATCCTAAACCGGTAGCAAGTGAATGAACATATAAAAAATCTAAATCCAATTTATTTACCTCTAGATATATTTCGTCCTTACTTTGATTGTAGTAAAAATTAAAATAACCTTTAAAAGTTTTCAAATCTTTTTGTTTTTCTAAAAACTGTCCGGAAAGAAAGTGACTAACTACTAAAAATAAGCAGGTGATATTTATTTTCATTGAAAATGATTTATGTGATTTGCAAAAGCATTAAAACTATAAAATAATAGTAAAATTATTTCCTACTGAAGTGTTAAATCCTATTTTTGTCAAAAATAATTAAATTATGATTAATACTGAGACTTTACAGGATCTTAGGGAGCGCCTGGTTGCGTTAAGGAGGTATCTTTGACATTGATGCCAAATTAATAGAAATAGCGAACGAAGAAGAAAAAACTTATGCTCCTAATTTTTGGGATAATGCTCAAGAAGCAGAAAAATTAATGCGCGCATTAAATGCTGAAAAAAAATGGGTCTCTGAATATGAAAAGAGCGTTACTCTTGTTGACGACTTAGAAATACTATACGAGTTTTACAAAGAAGGTGATGCTACCGAAACAGAAGTTAATGAACGTCATTCCCTCGCTTTAGATCTTATAGAAAATCTTGAGTTTAAAAACATGTTAAGCGAAGAGGGAGATAATATGAGTGCCGTTCTTCAGATTACGGCCGGTGCAGGGGGAACAGAAAGTTGCGATTGGGCTAGTATGCTTATGCGAATGTATATGATGTGGGCAGAAAAGCAGGGCTACAAGATTAGAGAACTTAATTATCAAGGCGGAGATGTTGCTGGAATTAAAACTGTAACATTAGAAATTGAAGGTGAATATTCTTTTGGTTGGTTAAAAGGAGAAAATGGAGTACATAGATTAGTACGAATTTCTCCTTTTGATAGTAATGCGAAAAGACACACTTCATTTGCCTCTATTTATGTATATCCATTGGCTGATGATACAATTGAAATTGACATTAACCCTGCCGATTATGAAATTATCACATCTAGATCAAGTGGAGCTGGAGGACAAAATGTAAATAAAGTAGAAACAAAAGTACAACTTACCCATTTTCCTACCGGAATACAGATATCATGTTCTGATACTAGATCACAGCAAGAAAATCGATTAAAAGCATTACAAATGCTTAAATCACAACTTTTTGAACTTGAACTCAAAAAACAACAAGCACAGCGTGATGAAATTGAAGCTTCTAAAATGAAAATTGAATGGGGATCTCAAATTCGTAATTATGTTATGCATCCGTATAAACTGGTTAAAGATGTAAGAACCGCAGAGGAAACTGGGAATGTAGATGCTGTAATGGATGGTAATATTGACGCTTTCTTAAAAGCATATCTTATGATGATGGGACAAAAAAATGAAGACTAAAAATTAAAAACATGACAACAATTTATCATAATCCAAGATGTAGTAAATCTAGGCAATGCCTGGCTATACTTGAGGATAAAAAAGAAAATCTAGAGATCATCAAATATTTAGAAACCCCAATTACTAAAGAAAAACTTACCGAAATAATACTGCTTTTAGAAATAAAACCTATTGATTTAGTAAGAAAAAACGAAGCTATTTGGAAACAGGAGTTTAAAAATAAAGACTTAACAGATTCTGACTTAATTCGAATTATGTGTGAGAATCCTAAACTAATAGAAAGACCAATTGTAATAAAGAATAAAAAAGCAATTATTGGGAGACCTCCTGAAAATGTAATCGAGATCCTATAAAATAAAAAAATGCTGAAAACATAGTTTTCAGCATTTTTTTATTGAATTATTCAATTATATCATTATTGGGGTATTTCATTTCCTGGCCCCATATTTTCATTAAATGTTTCCCCAGCTACTTGGATACTAAAACTGGTTCCACTATTAATACTTGTTCCATCTGGAGTATGCGATCCTGTGAAATTTGCTATTCCGTCAGTAGGCATTATAAATGTAAATCCACTTGTTTCATCTACACCATCTCCATCAGAATCTAAACACTGAGCTCCTCCTGTAAGTCCCCAACAAGTGATTCCTACACCTAAATTAGTATTAGTAGTGCTACGAGCCTGTATTACTGCATTACCACTTCCTGTTCCACCAGAATTCATTGAAACTTGGACCGTTGCTCCAGCCGGTGCAGTAAGAACACCTGTTAATCTGTTAAAATTAATATTAGATTCTACTACTATCGTTCTAACTACCTCAATCGCGTCGTTCCCAGCCGCATCTTGTACATTGTATTCTATTGTATAAGAGGCTGGAATATTTACATTAACATTACCTGTTGTAACTATTTGAGCAGTTATGTTTCCATCAACATTATCCGAAGCGGTTGCACCAGGATCGGTATAACTACCACCTTGTGATATCGTAATAGTAGACGCCCCTATTAAAGTAATAACTGGAGGAATATTATCAATAACTCTTACTGTTCTTGTAATTGTCGCCGAGTTTCCAGAAGAATCTTCCACACTATAAGTCAACACATAATCTCCCGGTGTATTAACGTCTACAGTTCCTGAAACTGTAATATCTGCTGTTAAATTACCATCAACATTATCATTTGCATTTGCACCTGGATCATTAAATACATTATCAATATTAACTAGAAAAGGATTGGTACCTTCTAAAGTGATAACTGGACTTGTGTTATCTACAACATTTACAGTTCTCATTACTTCTGTCGTATTACCTGAAGAATCACTAACAGTATACGTGATAGTATATGCTCCAAGTGTATTAACATCAACAGTACCTGAAGTTTGTATCTGATCAGTAATATTACCATCTATATCATCTGAAGCAGTTGCTCCAGGATCACTAAAAACCTCTCCAAAACTTACTTCTAAAGGATTATCACCTACAAGAGTAATTACTGGTGGATTATCACTAATAACATTAACCGTTCTTGTTTCCGAAACCTCATTACCCGCAGTATCACTAACCGTATAGGTCAACACATATTCGCCAACGACATTTACGTTAACAGAACCTGTTACAGTGATCGCAGAACTTATATTTCCATCCACATTATCAGTAGCTGTAGCTCCAGGATCACTAAAAGTATCATCTACTCTAACCACAAAAGGATTATCTCCAATAATTGTAATTACTGGAGGAATGTTGTCCACTACATTAACAATACGCTCAACCGAAGTTGTATTTCCTGATGAATCTTCTATGCTATACACTAAAGTGTATGAACCAGGAACATCTGTATCAACAGCGCCGGAAACTGTAATATTTGCAGAAATATCACCATCAATATCATCACTTGCTGTAGCTCCAGGATCTGTAAACGAATCTCCAACATTAACCGTAATTTCACTAGCACCAATTAATTCTATAACCGGAGGAGTTCCATCAGGGTCTCTGAAATTTAATATTAAAGACGCTTCTCTTGATACTGTTACAGTATTAGAATTATCAACTCTAAAATCCAAGGTATGCTCACCTTCCGAAGTTCCTGTATAAGTCCCAATACTTGCACCAGCTTGAATTGGAATATTATCTCCGGCCTGATACGTTTCTCCATTATACATTATATTACCGGTATTAGAAGTTCTATAATTCATTACATAACTAGATGTACCAGTAGTTTCTGTAATAACAAAATTTATAACAGCACCTGAATTTGTTGTATATATTGTATCATTATCTAATGTCGCTGTAAATGTGAAATCTGGTGTATCTCCAACTTCAATTTGAAGCGTTTTAGTCTTAGAAACACCTAAACTGCTAGTTACAGTAAATTCTATTTCTACCATTCCAATTGTAAGACCTGTAAATTGCCATGAAGTATCACCTACAGGAATTTCTACCAAAGTTT
This sequence comes from Aquimarina sp. Aq107, assembly GCF_943733665.1. Classification (NCBI taxonomy): domain Bacteria; kingdom Pseudomonadati; phylum Bacteroidota; class Flavobacteriia; order Flavobacteriales; family Flavobacteriaceae; genus Aquimarina; species Aquimarina sp. Aq107. Next base: position 2,486,510 of record NZ_OX030782.1, read on the forward strand.
CCGGTTCTATTAATGTATCATCAACACCAATACTACCCGTACCTTGCGTACTTATATCTACAGGAGCATTAAAGACATATTGTACTTCATAAGTAGCTTCGCTAATTTCTGCTATACTTAAATTTAAGTCAATCTCTCCATTTACATAGGTTCCTTCTTCTGTAGGTACTACATCAAATGTAAAATCAGTATCATTTACATTATATGTTAGAACAAACTCTTCTTCCCTATCTAACCCATCTTTGATTGTAATAGTAACTTTATTTGTACCTATAGATGTTGCAAGATATTCTATAGTATATTGGGGGCCTTCAGGTAGGTCTACGAATTCGTTTTCTGTTACTTCAATAGTATTTAAAAAATAAGAACCTGAACCTTCTGTTACATTATATTTTATTTGATAATCGCCCGCTGCTATATCACTTGCACCAACGATGGTAAAACTTGATTCCTCTTTAGTATCAACAAAAGCATCGATATTAGTTTCACTAAACTCAACTTTAAAAAAAACTACCAAATCTTCAGTAATTTCCTTTGTACAAGCGATTACTAAAAATATAAAAGTTAGTCCTGATACTATATATTGTAAAGACTTTTTCATCTATTATTTATTATTTCAATTTTTAAACAATTTTATTAAAACAAATCTTCTAAATATTTATTTCAATATTAATTTCACTCCAGCACCAAAGTATGGAGTAAGTTCACCAATTTCACTATTGAAATGATATGTTTCCTGAATTTTTATATTTATGGCTACCGTAGGAATTAAGAAAATATCAGCGTCCAGACCTGCATACGCACCAAAAATTACACTACTGGGTTCTATATTTAATTTTTCTCCAGTTTCTAAATCTTCATCACCATTATTAATAACTTCGCTACCTACTGTACCTCCGGCTCCTAATGAAAGTGCGAAAGTCCTTTTATTATTTCTAAGGACATCAAAAAAGAAACCAGCATTAAAAGCATAAAGATTTACTGGTATTTCAATCTCATTAAAATCTAAATTTGTAAAGTTTGTTTGAACACCGAATTGCAAATAATCGAATTCATTTACTTTATAATCCAATGCTACTAAACCTCCAAAACCTCCATCGACATAACCACCTGTTAAAGACAGTGCCATTTTATGACTTTGAGCATACATTGAAATCGAAGAACTAAGAATAAATGCTAGTACTAACAGAGACTTATTCGTCAAAAGTTTTTTCATAAACCCTAATTTATTAATTTGTTTTACTATCTATTTAGCTTTTTTTTAGCAAAATTTCTTTACAAAACTAAAAAACCCTAACGTATTTCACACTATAATTATTGCCTCTTTATTGTAACTAAATTCTCTCAAATCCCAACAAATATGCAGTATAATTAGCTTTTTGTTAAATTAACTTAATTATTACAACTCATAATGCTTTGATTATAAATAATATACATTATTTAACACGTATTTAACCCTTATGAATATAGCCTAATTATATTTTTGGGCACCCAATCAAAACAGAAAGTATGAGAAAATGTATTTTAGTGTTATTAGTCGTATTTATAGGATTTTCGTCTTTTGCGCAACAAAAAGAAGTAAAAGTAACAGGAAAAGTCATTGATAAAGAAACTAATGAACCTTTAGAATATGCAACAATTTCTTTCTTTAGTATTAAAGAGAATAAAATTGTAACGGGTGGAATTACTCAGACCAATGGTAATTTCAACATTCAAGTACCGGCAGGAGTCTACAATATTTCTATTGAATTTATCTCATTCAAAACAGAAACACTACTAAAGCAAAGAGTCTTTAAAAACACTGCTCTAGGAACAATTGGTCTAGGACTCGATACTGAAGCTTTAGATGATGTTGTCGTAATCGCAGAGAAAACTACAGTCGAAATAAAACTTGATAAAAAAATATATAATGTTGGTAAAGATCTTACAGTTAGCGGAGGTACTGTAAGTGATGTTTTAGACAACGTTCCCTCTGTTTCCGTTGATGTAGAAGGAAATGTTGCTCTGCGTGGAAATGACAATGTACGGATATTGATTAATGGAAAGCCATCTGGTTTAGTAGGATTAAATAGCACAGATGCTTTAAGACAACTACCCGCAGAATCTATAGAGCGTGTAGAAGTTATAACATCTCCTTCTGCTCGTTATGATGCCGAAGGGACTGCAGGAATCTTAAACATCATATTAAGACGAAGTAAATTACAAGGATTAAATGGAGCTCTTACATTTAACACTGGCTATCCTTTACAAGCTGGTGTTTCGGGAAATTTAAATTATAGGACAGGAAACTTAAATTTTTTCACGACTTCTGGGTACAATTATCGTGAAGTTCCTGGTAATTCATTATCTGAGACACAATTTTTCAATTTTGATTCTGATACTCAGGTTAATGAACCCGATACTTTTTTAAATGAAAAAAGAGATTTCGACAGAATACGTAAGGGTCTTAACACTAATGTAGGATTAGAATGGTATATAAATGATAGCTCATCCATTACAGGGTCCTTTTTATATCGTTCTAGTGATAATGAAAGTAACACATCTAATTTAATAACAGAACCTGATGCTAATGGTAATATTTTAAGCAGTAACCTGCGTTTTGATCCTGAGGTAGAAGATGACATCACTAAACAATATTCTATTAATTACAACAAAAATTTTAATGACAGTGGTCATAAACTAACTTTTGATTTTCAGATAGAAAATAGTGAAGAAGAGGAAGACTCTAGAATTACTCAACAAAATATTTCTACCATAGAATTGGTAAATACTTTAGAAAAACAAGATCGTATTCTTATCCAATCTGATTACGTATTACCTATAGGAAAGAAAAGTCAATTTGAATTAGGTTATAGAGGAAACTTTAATGAATTAGACACTGAATTCTTGGTTCAATTTGATGATAATGGTATTGTAACTACAGATACTAATTTATCTAACAATCTAATTTTTAAAGAACAAGTAAATGCTGCTTATACTCAATTTGGAAGTAAAGCAGGAAAATTTTCTTACTTACTAGGACTTCGATTAGAAAGCACAAGAATAACTATCGATCAACAAACAAGTGGTGATTTTAATAAAAAAATATATACCGATATATTCCCTACCATAAATTTAGGATATAAATTATCAGAAAAACAGAGTGTAACACTTGGTTATAACCGAAGAATAAGAAGACCTCGCTCTAGGTTTATCAATCCTTTCCCTTCTAGATCAAGTGCAACTAATATATTTCAAGGAAACGCAGATCTAGATCCAAGCTATTCTAATGTATTTGATCTTGGCTACTTAAATAGAATGGGGAAACTTACACTTAACTCCTCAATCTATTATAATCGTTCTACTCAAGTATTTACATTTATAGCTGAAGATACAGGCGATACCGCCACTATTGGAGATGGAACTATAGTTCCTATTATTAGAAGAACTCCTATAAACTTATCTAGTTCTGATCGTTATGGTTTTGAATTTACATTAACTTATAATCCAACTAAAAAATGGAGAATTAATGGTAATTTTAATGCTTTTCAGAATAATATAAAAGGAGATTTTAATGGGCAAAATTTTGATGCAGATAACTTTAGTTGGTTTGCTCGTCTAAATAATAAGATCACGTTACCTGCTAAGATAGATTGGCAAACCACTGCTTTTTATTCTGGACCTAATGAAAATGCACAAACCAAAAGCGAAGGATTACTAAGTGTAAATTTAGCATTTAGCAAGGACCTTTTTAAAGAGAGAGCCTCCTTAACATTTAATGTAAGTGATTTATTTAATAGTAGAAAACGTCAAAGCGTATCCACTACAGAAACTTTTATTACGGACAGTGAATTTCAATGGAGAGAACGAAGTTTTACCATGTCTTTTACATATAGATTTAATCAAAAAAAGAAAAGACAACGATCCAGGAATAACTTTAATAATGGTGGCGGTGAAGAATTTGAAGGTAAACCATAGTTACTTTGTTTAAAAGGATTCTTAATAGGTATAAATTAAATTAGAACTCGATAAAATTAAAAAGAGGGAAATGATTAAATCATTTCCCTCTTTTTAATATATATAACTAAAACTATTATCTAAGCTTCTCCTCTAGCTTTTCTTTTAGCTTCTTGTTTTAATTTAAAATTTTCAATAGTAGCTCCAAAAATCCAATAAGGAACAACAAATGTTAACAAGAATATCATTAACCAAAATCCAATAGTAAGGATTGTTAAAAATGCTAAGAAACCAAGGTATTGATCAAATTCGAACATAATAGTAATCTAATTTCAATTTTTGCCAAAGATAACAACTCTTCTTTTTATCTCATAGCATTAATATAAATTATTTTTAAAACTAAAACTTTAATCAATTTCCTTTTTAAAAAGTACATTCTTTATTCAGAAAAAGCTCTACAAATTCTTAAATTTGCCGTTCGAAAAACAAATCATCACCGCTATGGAATATAGAATAGAAAAAGATACAATGGGCGAAGTAAAAGTGCCTGCTGATAAACTTTGGGGAGCACAGACGGAACGTTCCAGAAATAATTTTAAAATTGGGGCACCTTCATCAATGCCATTAGAAATTGTATATGGTTTTGCATATCTAAAGAAAGCTGCTGCTTTTACCAATTGTGAATTAGGAGTACTTCCCATAGAAAAAAGGGATCTTATTGCACAAGTATGTGATGAAATTCTAGAAGGAAAACACGATGATCAATTTCCTTTAGTAATATGGCAAACTGGTTCTGGTACGCAGAGTAATATGAATGTCAATGAAGTTATTGCTAATCGTGCGCATCAAATAGCCGGAAAAACAATAGGAGAAGGTGAAAAAACAATCCAGCCAAATGATGACGTAAACAAGTCTCAATCTTCTAATGATACTTTTCCAACAGGTATGCATATTGCTGCTTATAAAAAAATTCTAGAAGTAACAATACCTGGAATCACGCAATTAAGAGATACACTTAAAAAGAAATCAGAAACGTTTAAGAATGTTGTAAAAATTGGTCGTACCCATTTTATGGATGCTACTCCACTTACAATAGGACAAGAATTATCTGGTTATGTTTCTCAATTAGATCATGGACTTAAAGCTCTGGAAAACACATTACCACATTTAGCAGAAATCGCTTTAGGTGGAACTGCTGTTGGTACCGGTTTAAATACTCCAAAAGGATATGCTAAAAGAGTATCTGAATTTATTGCTCAGTTTACAGGATTACCATTTATTACCGCAGAGAACAAATTCGAAGCACTAGCAGCTCACGATGCTTTTGTAGAAACACATGGAGCATTAAAACAAATTGCTGTTTCTTTAAATAAAATAGGAAATGATATTCGTATGTTAGCTTCTGGACCAAGAAGTGGAATTGGTGAACTTATCATTCCTGCTAATGAACCTGGAAGCTCTATTATGCCTGGAAAAGTAAATCCTACTCAATGTGAAGCATTAACTATGGTGTGTGCCCAGGTATTAGGTAATGATGTTGCAATTAATGTTGGTGGAATGCAAGGACATTTTGAATTAAATGTTTTTAAACCTGTTATGGCTGCTAATCTATTACAAAGTGCTCAACTAATCGGTGATTCTTGTGTTTCTTTTGATGTACATTGTGCGCAAGGAATAGAACCAAATCAAGCAAGGATTACAGAGTTACTTAATAATTCATTAATGTTAGTTACCGCTCTTAATACAAAAATAGGATATTACAAAGCTGCGGAAATTGCAAATACTGCACACAAAAACGGAACAACACTAAAACAAGAGGCTATCGCTTTAGGATATGTTACCGAAACAGAATTTGATGAGTGGGTAAAACCTGAAGATATGGTAGGTGCGATGAAATAATATAAGCTCCCATCAATACTTTCAAAAAAGTCAGACCTTCAAATGGTCTGACTTTTTTATTTATCATTTTAAATTTTAAAGAAGTTTCAACTTAATTTTTAAGAAGCATTAAAGAACTCCTCTAAATATTTTCCAAGTGTATAAGATTCTGGAATATTCATCTTCTTTTTAATTCTACTTCGGGAGGTTTTTACCGTATCCGCAGAAACTCCCAAAACACTTGCGGTTTCTTTAATTGATAAGTTAAGTTTTGTAAAAACACAATATCTAATTTCGGTATTGGATAATTGAGGATATGCTTTTTTAAGTTGAGTAATCAGACCAGGATATCTAGATTCTACTCTATCTTGAATTGCAAACAGATCATCACCTGACATCATTAAAGCTTTCAATTTGTTCTTAAGGTTTTTTATCTGGGGAGATGATTTATCAAACTTATCTATTTCTTTTTTTAACTCTTCAAACATTTTTTGACGGTTTGTAATTGCCACAACAGTCATATTTAATTCATTTTCTCTTAGTTGAACCTTATCTTCTAATAACTTCTTCTCCGTTTTTTTTAGTCCAATCAATTCTCTATTTACTCTTATATTTTTTATTAAAAGAAAAAAACACAAAACTCCAATTAAGAATAATAGCGTTACTCCTACTATAATATTAAACTGTCTTTTATTTTTTGCTACCAAAAGCCTATTCTCAATATCCAACTGTTTGTTCAATAATTCTTCTTCTATAAGTTTAAAAGCTATTTCATTATTTTTAATTATCTCTTTGTTATTTAAACTTGTTAAACTGTCTTTAATCGCATAGTATTTATCTTTGCTTTCTTTTGCTCTTTTCCATAAATTTTGTTTAGCATACACTTCAGAAAGCTTATGAAAACTATCCATGTTCTTTCGATCATCCTTTTCTTTCTCTATGGCTTTTAAAAAAAGTACCTCGGCATCTTGTAATTTATTCAAACCTAAATAAATCATACCTAAATAAAAATCCTTGTTCCAATTATAATCTTCGTTTATTAAATGATAGATTTTTTCTGCTTTTATATTTTCATTTTTAAGCAAATACACATCACACATTCCTTTAAGGATATCATTTTTAACCAATTTGTGGTTATTGATCTTAGTCAATTCTAAACCTTTATTCAACCACATGATAGCATCATCAAAGTTTTTTTGCCTTTTAAGATTCAAAGCTATATTTTGGTGCAATTGACTATAATGAATTGATGTTGAATCGAAATCTGGATCCTGCAAAATTTTTATATAGTATTGATGAGCTAGCTCATAATCCCCCAATAAACTATATGTAGATGCTATATTTATTTGTAGCGCCCTTAATATAGTTTTATGATTATTCGAATTCTGTTTTTTATAAAAATCATAAGCCTTTAGATTTACTTCTAAAGACTTTTCATAATTCCGAATCTTCCCATAAATACTTCCTAAAGACAAATAAGAATTATGTAATTCTTTAATCAAATTATTCTCCTTGCAAAGTTTTATAGAACGATTAATATGATAAAATGCACTATCAACTTTATTACGCTTTCTATAATAAAAACTTAATATCAAATGCACCTTACTCATCCCTACAATATACTCTATATCAGAACTCTCATCTAAAAGTCTTTTTAGTTTTTTAGGATCATTGTAATTTTTGTCTAACGAAGATATTAGGCTATCGATTCTTTTTGCTTTAGAAAGATTATTTTCTTTCTGAGCCAAAAGAAAATTAGATATAAAAAATAGAAAGAAAAACACCTTCAGAGTCCTTTGAAAACTATATTTCTTATTATGTCTAATTACTTTTTTGATGATTAACTAATTTGATTTGAAGATTGTCATAAAAAAATAGATCCTTCTCCCATTAAATAAAGAAAAATAAATGACTTTATTTTAAAAAAAATAACCGCTTTAGCGAAACAAAATATTAGCCATTGACTAACAGTATTTTACAACTAAAAAAGATTGTAATGTTTACATTTTATCAACCTAAAAATATCAGCTTGATTACATCAAATCAACCTACCTACTATAGACAACAACAATCTTCAGTTCTAAATTTGAAATCTAAAATGATGATCTATAATTAAATCCAGAATTAATCATGAAAATCGTTTTATCAAATTATATAAACATTAAACTCATGAATTATTAAGTAAACTTTTCTAGCGTAAAATACCATCTCTCCTTCCCTAGTATTAATTCGCATATCACTGCAAGTACTTTAAACATAAAGGTTCTATAGCTATATAAAACGTTTAGATCCTTTGTACTCATTTGTAAATACCTAAGAGGTATAAATATTAATACTAACGTTAACAAAAGCCATGAAAAAAATTAATCTCAAAAGATACATATATCTTTTACTTACCCTTATCTGTTTATCATTTTCTGGAAAAGCTCAAATGATTGATATGAGTGCTATTATTCCCGACAACACTGCAACCCATACTTCTATGAGAAGTGGAAATTGGAATGATCCAAATACCTGGGATGCAGGTTATGTACCAGGTTTAGCCTCCATTGTAGTTATTAAGATGGGAGATAGTATAAATTATAATGTAAATAATGACGTTCAAATATTTGCTATACGGAATGAAGGCAAAATAACATTTAGAGCTCCAACTGGAGCTACAAGAAAATTAGTGGTAGACACTTTTTTTTGTGGTATGATGTCAGAGTTAGATATCAAAGCTGATCAATCAACAGATGGTACTATTGATATTTATTTTAAAGCATTTGATATAGAAAAAAAGAAAAATGGTCTAATAGGTGGAAATCGATGGAACGCACAAGCAAAAAGTCATTATTCTGATGGAAAACGAATGAACGATCATTTTGGAAACCGACTTTTTAATGATGGAACTGGAGTTTTAGGCAGATACGAGTGGGACCCAACACAAGCCACATTAGGATTAATGACAATGAATAAAGTAACGATTCTTGGTAAGGAAAAAACTTCCTTTTTACGAACTACCAGTCCTACAGCAAGAAGAAGAAATAAAACAACTCTCGAAGACACTCCTATAAATTGGAATACAGGAGATGAAGTGGTTTTATCCGGTACTCAAGGTATATTTAGAGTTAGAAATGATGGTGTCAGAACACAGGATGAAGAGTTTGTAATAGAAGCTATCAATGAAGCAACCAATGAAGTGACTTTTAATTCCCAAACAAGAAATGCACACCAAGGAATAACAGAAGCAAACCTTTTTTGTCACCTATCAAATTTAACACGAAACATAACTTTTAAATCGATTGATTTCACGGATAGTAATAACAATGTAAATGATGATATTACTCGTCGTGGTCATACCATGTTTATGCGTACAACTGATGTTAAAATTCATTTTGCTGCATTCAAAGATCTTGGTAGAAGTAACAAACATAATATCCTAGATGATTTTAAATATAACTTAAGAAAAACAGGTGAAGTAGATGAAGATGGAAAACCATTTGTTATCATAAGAAATTTTATTGAAGAAAAAGCATTACCTCAAGATATTGAAAATCAAAGAGGAAGATATGCAATGCACTTTCATAGAATGAATAATTCTCAAACAAAAATGGCTGAAGCACATGGATTAGCCGTTTGGGGTTCACCTGGCTGGGGAATGGTACATCATGATAGTCATGCTTCTTTTGCAAATAATGTAGTTTATTTTGTGGATGGATCAGGTATGGTAGCAGAAAGTGGTTCTGAAACTGGAATTTGGAAAAACAATCTGGTTACAACTGCTAGACCAGATGGAAGAAACTATTACTTTGCAGACATGGATCGTGATGCTCCAAGCGCCCTAAACTCCATCGTATCTGATCTATTAGACGATGATTTCAGGATTGGTGAAGCTTATGGATTACAAGGAAGAGCAGTAAGAATGGTTAACAACATAGCTGCATCTTCTAGAGAAGCTTATGCCTATGATGGTGGAGGAACAGTGATAAGTTTACGGGACAAAGTAAGAACCAATGTATATCCAGAAAATATATTCCCCTTACAAGATTATGTAGATCCTGCTGCGGCACCTTTATTAGAATTTAAAAATAATGAAGCATATGGATGCAGTAGTGGTTTTAGATCAAAAGATAGAGCAGCTCAGGCATTTCATCATAAACTATCTATTATTGATAATCATACCACCTGGAATACGGGTAGAGCAATGTATATTACTACCAATTTTGGATATATGGTTCGGAATGGAAATTATTATAATGGCGATGGCGCTGGTCTTATTGGTGGTGATTTAGACAATCTATGTGTTGTTAACACCACATTTCATAATTGGAGAGGTGATGGATTTACAGATGGTCGCGGAACCGATTCCAATCCTCAACATAAACTAAATTTTGTAAATGTAAGAATCCCTGGATTCGATAGAAATAGAATCTATAGACAACTAGACCGAAGTAACGAAAATATATACAATGCTTCTGTATTAGACGCCAATGTAGAAGTAACTCTGTCACCAGGCAGTCAAATGGATACTCAACTCAATGTAAACACCAGAGATTACACAGCTGTGGTAAGCGGAATGATAACTGATCGATTAGGAACGTACCCTTTTGGACACGCATATGCAAGGCGTTTCCCTACGATCAGAAAGAGAACATATAACTTTACAAACAAAGAAACTCTAGAGGACTATGTTAGACAATATGGTATCGCAGAAGATGCTAATGGAACATATACTACGCTTACTGAATTTATAACGGATAGGGGAACTGGTGAAACCTTTGGGGTAGATATTAGAATTAATATTATTGGACTTGATGTTGAAGATTATAGGGATAATAGGGCTCCAGAGCTAATAATGATTGAACCTATTGAAAGTGAACTATATTTTGAAGGCGATACCCTAATTGTTCGTGCAGAAGCTAATGATCCTGATGGTATAAGAGAAGTTAAATTATATCTTAATGGAGAATTGATCAGAACCGATATGGAAGCTCCATACAGTTGGGGAGGGAACCCTTTGCTACAAAATGTTCCAGAAGGACGGTATAGAATAAAAGTTGTAGCTATAGACAATACGGGCAGAAGAACTAAAAAAATCATCGTACTCAATGTATTACCATCAGCATTAAGAGATGCTGGATTCGATAAAGAAAGTACAGGAACTATTATGGTAACTCCTAATCCTGTTAAAAAAGGATCAAATATTACTATTTATCAAAAAGGAAATAAGTACCTACGATTGTATGATATTACTGGAAAAGAAATAATGAAATTGGATGTAGATTCTAATGAATTAAACATAAACCTATCAGAACTCGCTAGTGGTTTATATATCCTTAAATCTGACAGAACAAGTAGTAAATTCATTATTAAATAACTTAAAGCAATAAATTGCAGTAATTCTATAATAATTAATATTAAAAAAACCGGATGCAAATGCATCCGGTTTTTTGTCCCCATTATTATAACTAAGTATTAGAATTTCCCCCAAAATTCTAATATACTGTTTCTTCCAATTGACAATTACATCCTATCTGTGTATCGCATGGCTACAAGCCTTCGGAAGTTCTTTTAAAAATTTTCTTAAAAATTTGAAATTAATACGAAATGGTTTCATAATATCTTGTGTAAAGTTGTTTTATATAATCTGAAATTTTTATTTATAATAAATTTAAATGATCTTTTTATTTATATGGAATTAATGATATCATCTATAATTTCATATTTAACTAGTCTTATATTCTATCTATGGATAGCGTGACTACATGCTTTAGGTAGCTCTTGTAAAAAATCTAAAATAAAACGGAAGTTAATGCCCAATAAGTTCATAATGCTGTATGTGTAAAAATGATTAATATATCTTTTATTTATAATTCTGGTACAAATATACCTCAGGAATACACATCGCGCAATGGGGGAAAACACCCGAAATGCATAGTGGGATATCCCCTAAATATAATCAAATCACTGATTATCAATAATTTAAACTTAAAAGACTAATCATAAATATTCTAATTAATTGCTTAATTTTTGCGAAATTTTAAAATAAAACTCAATATTATACATTGACATCCACCAATTTTATTAAAATAAAAGTACTTCTATCAATTCCAACATACTTTATGTTAATTCTAAAATCCAATAAAAATTGTGTAAACAATTAATAATATGTACTTTACAGATCCCAATTTCCTCTACTTATGAAAAGCAGCATTACGCTAACTAGTATTCTTTCTGTATTACTACTATTCTCGATAAAGTCTATCAGGGAAAAAAACAACATCTCCTCCTATACAACTATAAATTCGCTTAATGCTATAAACATGCCAATCGAAGTACTTGGAGAAGAAGGTAAAATAGTAGAAAGATCTCTAATTTTAGACAATGAAACTCTTAATAGCACTGCTAAAATTTGGTTAATGATAAATAACCTTAGTTACCAAAATAAAGGATCTATAAAAATTAACAATAATAGCTGGTTATCATTAAATCACAATACCGCTGCGGTTAACCCAAAAGAATTAGCTTATGGAGGCATGGTTCATGGAGGGTTTAATACTATACGACTTACAATACCAGCGACCGGTTTACAGGAGGGAGACAATATCATACGATTTAGATTTGACACCTCCGATGGAATTTCCATAGGATATCGTGTAATAAAAATTAATCTTCTAGATATTAATAACAATACACTTTTACCAAATAACTCTTTTGAACAAGATGATCCTAATAACTGGACTACTCCTGACAACAGTTCTATAGAGAACGGTGAAAATTTATGGTTTAATAAAAATCTATGGAATCATTATCCGCTCAATAATGATACTGGGTTCTGGTACGGAAAAACAATCCCTAATCGAAGAACAATACGAGCGAAATGCACAGATTGTCATACCCGAGATGGTAGGGATCTAGAAATGTTTAGCTATTCTAACCTTTCGATTATTGAGCGATCAAAATTTCACGGTCTTACGGAACAGGAAGGAAAAGATATTGCAGCTTATATTAGAAGTTTATCTTCTCAGTCAAATATAGCAAGGCATGGTAGACCATGGAATCCTCCGTATCAACCAGGTCCAGTTCTAAAAAACAGATCTATTGAACAATGGGCTGCTGGAGCGGGTTTAGAATGGGTTCTTGAAAACGACGCCGATATGGCTCCATATATTTTTGCCAACGGAACCAGTAAACAAGCTATTAGAGCTGTTTTTGATGCTGATAAAATGGAAGATCGAACTATATTACCGCTTGCTATACAATTCCCAGATTGGAAACATTGGCTACCAATTATACACCCAAAGGATGCCTATACTAAGAATGAATGGTGGACTAATTTAGCTATTGAAAAAAATCCAGTAACAAATTACGAAACAATTAGATCACAATTTGTTACTTCCTATAATCCTAATACGATTGAAAGTTTTAATGTTCCTCAAAAACTGCGACAATTAGGAAAAGGAATTGATGGCAACTCTGGATTTAGACATTTTTTTGAAATAGGATCTCCTGACAACAAACATTGGAGATCAAAAAATGGAGATGCTAATGCGCATCTTAGTGATGGTATTGATCTAGAAATGGCAAAAACCAGTCTTGCTAAACTAATGGCAGTTAAAAATTTTGAAATAATCAATGAATTTAACCTACAAGACAAAGCTCCACTTGTTGTACCAAATCCGGAAGAAGATGATCCAGCAATACGCCAATGGCCAGTAAAATGGTATTCGGTATTCGAAATACCTGCTCATTTTACTTCGGATAATAGTAGACATTATGTAGGGCAAGAGCATAAGACAGCTCATTATGAAACATCGACTTGGTATAACCTACAATTTGTACTTAATGGAGGAAATGGATTTGTAGGAGGAACTACTCCAACAGATTTCAACTATCACACCCCATTTATGGGATTTGCTGAATACTATTCTGGAATTAATGAACCATTACGTCGTTTCTCTGCTATTAACCATATGTATCAGATCCGTACGTGGTCTAATTCAATAATTCCTAGTAACGAAGGGTTTAGAATTTCTAATCAAGGTATCTGGGAAATGTTGGGCTCCAGTAATAGTAATCAAGAATTTCATAACCCATCATATGATATCGTAAAACAATTAGACAATATAGAATCTGGTTTATCCGACAAAGTATTAGAAGCTATGCTACTTCAGTTTCTTGATGAAGCTGAAAAATATGATCTAAATACTTGGGCAAGAACCGAAGATGGCGGAGATTATCAGTTAGATTCTGCTTCTAAAACAACCACAGATTTAATATCGGTTCCTCATTTTGGCAACCCTAATCAAGGTAGACTATTGTACCACTATGCCGATAAGTTTTATGATATCATTCCTAGAATTAAAAATAACTTCGGCATACACTGTAGCATTCTAAATAGAATAACAAATTGGTGTAAAGAAGCGTGGCCTTTAATAGATTTTGAGAAATATTTGATCGACAACTGTAGCGAAGAAGTACTGGATTGTAATAATGTATCAATTAATGAAGGTAACATCTATAAAATTAAAACTACACATGATAAATGTATCAATGCAATAGAAAATAATGGTTACAATATCACGCAACAAACTTGTTCTGATAATACTACCGAAAAATGGATTCTAGAAAATGCAGAAACTGGATATTACTATATAAAAAATATAGATAGTGGTAAGTATATGAGTACTACTTCGAATAACAATGGAGATCATATTGAAGAAGTTACTTTCTCTGGTAATGATAGTCAGCAGTGGGAAATAAAAGAAATAGAAAATTGTAAATTCAATATTATTGCGAAAACATCTAACAAATGTCTTGATCTAAAAAGTGGGAATAGTGCAGATGGTACACGTTTTCAGTTATGGGATTGTGTAAGTACTAATAGTGAAAATCGTGAGTATAGTTTTGAATTTATCGAAACAGAAGTATTAGGAGTAGAAGATCTCTCTGAATCAAACATGATTTTGTATCCAAATCCTACACGTGCACTTTTAAATATCAAAATACCAAACAAGTATCTTGAAAAATCTACACAAATTAAAGTATATGATTTTATGGGTAGATTACTAAGAGAAGTAACTTCGACTAAAGATTTGATCCAAATAAATATAGAAAATATACCATCTGGGAATTATTTTGTTCGAGTAATAGATGGTAAAAAGTCTTATAATTCGTTCATTATTAAAAATTAATTTATACGTCCTTTATACACTATATCTATGAGGAAACTATTATTTACAATTAGTATGTTAGTGTTTTTAATGAACTGTAATAATAACAACCAATTCAAGCAAAAAACCAGAACTTTAGAAAAATCAAGCGATAGTGCACGTTCTATTAGTGATCGACAACTACAAAATCAAAAATTTGAATCCTATAATTTTAATACAGAAGAACAATGGGATAGTCTAAATAAAAGGATCAAAACACAAGTAATTCATAAAAAAGGAAAAGTTCATCCGAGTACAAAAACATTTGGTTGGCATATATACTCTAACGGTACTTCCTATAAAAATTATAATTTCTCTATGTTATGGGGACTCTCCTATTTTTCCTATACGTTAGAATCAGAAACTGGAAATTATAAAAGTATCTATCAATGGAAAACAACATCTCTTATTGATAGTGCTAAAGCAAAAGGTTGTAAAGTATTCTTATCAGTTTCTAATTTTGGAAGTAAAAATAATAGTGCATTTTTAAAAAATCAAAAAGCTAAAAAAACACTAATCGATAGTTTATCTAATTTGTTGGCATTAAGAGCTGCAGACGGTATAAACATTGATTTTGAAGGAGTATCAAAAGAAGATAGAACAAACTATACTAATTTTATTATCGAAATTTCTAAAAACTTAAAAAAAGATAACCCTAACTATATGATATCACTCTGTCTTTACGCAATTGACTGGAATGATGTTTTTGACATACAAGCTATTGATCCATATATTGATTTCTATACATTGATGGGATATGATTATTATGGTAGTTTTAGTAAAACTACTGGACCTGTAACTCCTTTTAAAACAAGTCAACTATTTGGAAATGGTCTACAAACATCCGTTGATTATTATAACAAGAAGGGTGTACTTCTTAATAAACTAATTGTAGGGCTACCCTATTATGGAGCCGAATGGTATACTAATGATCCTGAAATTGGTGCCATAGTTACCAGATTTAAATCACACCCGCGCTATCATAATATTAAGGATATATATATTGATTCATTAAAAATACCAATTGAGTTTGATGTAAAGAGTTCTTCAAGTTACCTTATAATTAAGGATAATAATAAAAAATATCGGCAATTATTTTTCGAAGATTCTAAATCGTTATCAATCAAATATGATTGGATAAAAAGCAATAAAATAGGAGGCGTCGGAATTTGGGCACTAGGATATGATGATGGTTATACTGAATTATGGGATTTATTAAACGAGAAATTTTCAGAATAACAATAAAATATGAAAGCCCAGACACTTTGTATCTGGGCTTTTTAGCTTTGGGTTACTATTTTTAAGCAGTTTCTACTTCTAAAACATTGACTATATCAACCTTTTCTAATGCTTGCTCTAAATCCCATATCAAATCTTTAGCACTTTCTACTCCAATAGACAATCTCACTAATTGATCCGTAATGTTCATTTGTTGTTGCTGTTCTTCATTTACACCAGCATGTGTCATCGTTTTAGGATGTTCTGATAAACTTTCTGTTCCTCCCAAACTTACTGCTAGTTTCATTAATTTAAGATTATTAAGAAACATAAATGCTTCTTTCTCACCTCCGATAATATCAAAAGAAACCATTGCTCCAGGTGCAGAACATTGTTTCGTATAAATACTATGCGCCTCTGTTCCTTCTTTTAACAATCCTAAATAATACACTTTTTCTACTTTAGGATGTTTATCTAAATAATCAGCAACAATCTGAGCATTCTGAGTTTGCTGATCCATACGCACCTTTAATGTTTCTAAACTTCTTAACAATAACCAAGCTGTATGAGGACTTACCATATTACCCAAAAAAGTACGTAAAGTTTTAACACGAACCATCAACTCTGCATTTCCTAAAACCGCTCCAGCAATTAGATCACTATGACCTCCTATATATTTGGTAGCAGAATACAACACCAGATCCGCACCACATTGTAATGGATGTTGCCATAGAGGTCCCATATATGTATTATCAACAGCTACAAGTGCTTTTCGATCCTCTGTACTATATTTAGCAGCAATCTGACTAAATTTTTCTATATCTACAATGTCATTCGTTGGGTTTGCCGGGGTTTCTAAATAAATCATAGAAAGTTTATCTGCCTTACCCGAAGCTTCTATCATGTGCTCCACTTCTTCTATACTCTGATTTGGCATCACTCCTATAGTATCAACTCCTATTTTATCTAAGAAATGATGAATAAAGTGATCCGTTCCTCCATAAACTGGATTACTATATACCAATAAATCACCTGGTTTTAAAAATTCTAATAATACCGTACTAATCGCAGACATTCCACTCTCAAATACTGCGCAATCATCTGCTTTATCCCAAAGACATAACCTATTTTCTAATATTTCAAGATTAGGGTTATTAATTCTACTGTAGATCAATCCCAATTCTTCCTTTTCTGATTTCTCTCTTAGACCATAGGCTAATTCAAAAAATGCTTTCCCCTCTTCTGCTGTCTTAAAAACAAAAGTTGAAGTTTGAAATATTGGACATTTAATAGCTCCTTCAGATAACTCAGGTTTATAACCATATGTCATCATTAAACTCTCTGGATTAAAATTGTGATCTTTCATTTCTTTGGTTTACTATATTTATTAATTATTCTAATGAATTTCTATAGAAGAAATAATTAGCATTTATAACAATATAAAATTAGTCATAAAAGAAATAAAAACTATTTTATAGATTAATTTTAGAATTAAAACATATAAAATCTTTTAAAAAAGAATTTTATTCTATTTTTGATTACTTATTTTAATTGAAAAAGAAAAATATTATGGATAAAACAGATCGATCTATCCTAAATTTATTACAAAAGGATGGAAAAATAACTATCAAAGAGATTGCAGAAAGATTGAACCTTACTACTACTCCTATTTTTGAAAGAGTAAAAAAATTGGAACGCGAAGGATATATCAAATCGTATAAAGCAATTCTTGATAGAAAAAAAGCTGGCTTACAACTTATGGTGTTCTGCAACGTAACTTTAAACCTTCACCAAACAGATTATCTTAAAAAATTTGAAAAAGACATTCAGCAATTTCCGGAAGTTGTAGAATGTTACCATGTAGCTGGAATGTTTGATTATCTAATTAAGATATATGCGGAAGATATGGAAAGCTATCAGCATTTTCTTTCTAACAAATTAGCTTCACTAGAAAATATTTCTAAAGTACAAAGCTCATTTGTGATGACTGAAGTAAAAGATTTTTCTTTTTTACCAATTCCTTAGAAAACACATCTAAATCGCCTCTACAGTATGATCCATTATAACTTTAGTTTTCCTAGTTCGGATATAATTTATAAACAACAAAAGTAGGATAACCAAAAATATCCCAGAACCTATAGTAAAAATAACTACACCTATACTTTCAAACATTATTCCTCCTAAAACAAGTCCAAATATACTTGCTAAACTTCCCATACTATTTCCATATCCTTGAATCGCTCCTTGCATAGTTGGATTCCCTGTTCTTGATAAAAGTGATAAAAAACTTGGCCACATTAGTCCATTTCCAAGTGACAGTATCGTATTTGCTAAATAAAGCAGAATTAAGTTATTAAATGAAAGAAAGAAAAAACTTAGAGATAAAAGTAGTGTTCCTATAGTAATTAATATAATATTAGAAACTTTACCTGACAAGAAAGACAATAATGGACCTTGTACTAAAATCATTATAAAACTAGAATACGCCAGAAACATTCCTAAATCAATTGCTGTCCATTCTAATGTAGTAGAAGCATATATAGGCAAGCCAGCATAAAATAAACTAAAGGCTAAAAATGTCAAAAAATAAATAGTAAATAATAACGGAATTCCTTTTTGCTTCAAAACTCCCTTCAGCGTATTATTATTACTATCTTCTGGAGCATTTTTAATAAAACAATCTTTATGCTCAACCTGAAAGAACTTTCTAAAAGATTTAAAGTTTAAACTGCCAGTATCTACCATACACGGATTGCTTTCTGGCAATCTGATAAAAATAACTAGAATTGCTATTAACGAAATAATAGCGGCTAAACTAATTGGCAATATTTCTCCTAAAACTGTAGAAGCTAAAATGCCTGCTACAGCTGGTCCTAAGACAAAACCTAAGCTTGTAGAAGCACCCATCATTCCGAAATTCTTATCTCTATCTTTATCTGTCGAAACATCTGATAAATAAGCATTAGCAACGGATACATTACCTCCAGTAAAACCATCAAAGATTCTTGCTAAGAAAAGTAAAACCAATGGCAATGTCATAATATAATTACCAATGAACCCTGAATCAGAAGACCATAATGGTATTTTTGGTAACATTAAAGCAATTAAAAACAATAACCAAGCTATAAATGTACCTGCTTGGCTAATTACTAGGACTTTTTTTCTTCCTATTCTATCAGAAAGTCTCCCTAAAATTGGAGCACCAATAAATTGAAAAAAAGGATACATTGCACCTAAAATTCCATAAATAAATCCATTACCCCCAAGATCAGTAACAATAAATATAAGAATTGGAATGACAATACTATAACCTAATATTCCTATAAAATTAACTAAGAGTATTGGAAAAATCTTTTTAGAAAAGAAACTTATAAATCTCATTTTCTAAAATTAAGATTGTTATTACTAAAGACCTGTTAAACTATTACTAATAATCTAGCTTCAATTCAATATTTTCACAAGTAGCTCTTTCAGGATATCTCCAGGAGGAAGACCTGCTGCTCCTACTCCTTTGCTCTTAACATCAGCCTCTCTTAATAGTGCAATAATTTGACTTACTTTTTTCATAGGATAATTACGACTAGCATCGGAATAATCACTTACAAAATATGGATTGATTCTTAGTGCACTGGCAACACTACGTTGAGATTTATCGGGTAATCCGTGATATTGTAAAACCTGAGAAAAAAAACTATAAAGCAATGATATGGTAACCACCAATGGATTGTCTTTAGGATTCTGCGCAAAGTAATTGATAATCCTAAATGCTTTCATAACATCTCTGGTACCTATCGCTTTTCTTAGTTCAAAATTGTTAAACTCCTTGCTTATTCCAATATTCTCTTCAATTTTATCTGCTGTAATAGGTTGCCCCTTTGGAATAATCAATTTTAGTTTTTCTAACTCGTTATTAATTTTGTTTAGATCTGTACCCAAAAACTCTACTAACATTTGAGAAGCTTTTGGTTCAATAGTATATTTTGATCCAGCTAAAACTCTTCTTATCCAATCAGATACCTGATTCTCATATAGCTTTTTACTTTCATATATAATACCATTCTTAGCAACTATTTTATATAGTTTTTTCCGTTTATCTATCTTTTTATATTTATAACAAACTACTAAAACGGTGGTTGGCTGAGGGTTTTCTGCATAATCAGCTAATTTTTCAATGGTTCTAGAAAGATCTTGTGCTTCTTTTACAATTACCACTTGACGTTCTGCCATCATTGGATAGCGCTTAGCATTAGAAACAATATCCTCTACGCTAACATCGCGACCATATAATACCATTTGATTAAACCCTTTCTCCTCTTCTGCTAGTACATTTTTATCAATATATTCTGAAATTTTATCAATATAGTATGGTTCTTCGCCCATTAAAAAATAAATAGGTTTAATATTTCCATTCTTAATATCGCTTACTATCTGTTTTACTTCATCCATTCAGAAAAAATCATCAAATTTGTGCTATGCAAAACCTTAACTTTCCAGCATATCAGTTCAGGTTCAAAAGTAGCGAAAATAAAGTTTCTATTTTTGACAGAATACGCAAAAAATTTATCATTCTTACTCCAGAAGAATGGGTAAGACAGCATACAATTCATTATTTAATTGAAGAAAAGAAATATCCAGAAAGTCTTATTAATGTAGAAAAACTGATCAAAGTTAATGATCTTAACAAGCGTTATGATATTATTGTTTTTAACCCTGATGGCAGCATCTATTTGATTATTGAATGTAAATCACATTCTGTAAAAATTACGCAAGAGGTATTTGATCAAATAGCTAGATACAACTTAGTATTGAACTCAGAATATCTTATGATCACTAATGGGCTGGACCATTATTATTGTCAAATGAATTATCAAGAAAAACGTTACTCTTTTTTAAAAGATATTCCTGATTATAAATAGCTATTTATTAATATTTGCTTTTTATTTGTACAAGTGAATATAGCTATTGTCATATTAAATTGGAATGGGCGTTCGTTATTAGAGCAATTCTTACCATCTGTTGTAAACCATTCAGAAGGAGCATCAGTGTATGTTGCAGATAACGCATCTACTGATGATTCTATAGAATATCTTAAAACATCATTTCCCGAAGTACAAATTATCCAAAATGATAGTAATGGAGGATACTCTAAAGGATACAATGATGCGTTAAGCAAGGTTGATGCTGATATTTATTGCCTGCTAAATAGTGATGTAGAGGTTACTAAAAATTGGCTTACCCCAATTATCGAAGCTTTTAAAAATTCTGAAAAAATTGGCGCAATACAGCCTAAAATTTTGGATTATAAAAAAATGAGCTATTTCGAATATGCTGGTGCAGCTGGAGGATTTATTGATAAATTCGGATACCCATATTGTAGAGGAAGAATTTTTGATACACTTGAAGAAGACAAAGGTCAATATGATGATACTTTAGATATATTTTGGGCAAGTGGTGCCTGTTTATTTATTAGAAAATCTGTTTTTGAGGAAGTTGGCAAACTGGATGAAGATTTCTTTGCGCATCAAGAAGAAATTGATCTGTGTTGGCGAATACAAAATACCGGCTATCTAATTAAATATATAGGAAGATCAAAAGTGTACCACCTTGGTGGTGCTACGCTAAATGCTATGAACCCAAAAAAAACATTTCTTAACTTCAGAAATAGTTTACTTATGATAGTAAAAAACACTTCTGGAGTTTTTAGTTGGTATATTATTTTAGTTAGATTACTGCTAGATGGAATTGCAGGTGTTAAATTTGTATTAGAAGGAAAACCCTCACATTGTTTAGCAATTCTTAAAGCACATTTCAGCTTTTACAAAAATTTGCCAACTTTTGTTAAAAAACGTAAAAAATCAAAGGATAAAAGGAAATATTATTCCGTTTCTTCCGTTGTATGGCAGTATTATATTTTAAACAAAAAACTATTTAACCATTTGTAGGGTTATATTCATTAAATTATTGTTAATGGTACGATAATGCGTCACAATTTTAATAATTTTGAGTTATATAACCAGAATAAGACTAAAAACAGATTTTCTAATGAAAAAAGTAATGATTATCGGAGCTTCAATGGCTGTATTATTATCTTCTTGTGTATCACAGAAGAAATTTACGGATCTAGAAGCCAAGCAAAAAGAAACCCAAGATCTTTTAAATACCGCAACAGTTAAATTAAATAATTGTTTAGAAGAGAAAGCAAGTGAAAGTTCTGAATTAAAAGTTTTAAGAGATCAAGTAAGTAATCTTAAAAATCAAAATTCAGCCCTTTTAAATAATGTTGGTAATTTAGCTACATTATCTACTAAAGAGGCTGAGAACCTAGAGAGATCTTTAGAAAGTATTAAAGAAAAAGATCTACAGATAAAAACAATGAACGATGCACTAAATAAAAAAGATTCTGTGACATTAGCATTGGTTACTAGTTTAAAAGGTGCTTTAGGAAACCTTGCGGATGAAGATATCGAAGTAAATGTAGAGAAAGGTGTAGTTTATGTATCTATTTCTGATAAATTACTATTTAAGAGTGGTAGCTACAATGTTTCTACTAGAGCAAAAGAGGTATTAGGTAAAGTTGCTAAAGTAGTTAATGATAAACCTGATATCGAATTCTTAGTAGAAGGACATACGGACAATGTGCCAATTAAGAACAAAGTTTTACTTGATAACTGGGATCTAAGTGTAAAAAGAGCTACTTCTGTAGTAAGAGTTTTACAAAAAGATTTTGGAGTAGATCCAAAACGTATGACTGCAGCAGGAAGAAGTTATTATGTACCAATAGCTGATAATAATAGTGCAGCTAACAAGGCTAAAAACAGACGTACTAGAATTGTTGTACTTCCTAAATTAGATCAATTCTATAATATGATCGAAGATGGAATGAAAAAAGCAACCGAAGGCGGTAATTAAAAAAATAAAAAGTATTTTTGAAAAGGGTTAATGTTACTATTAACCCTTTTTTTATTCTTTATTTTAAGAATGGTATGAAAATTGAATTTTAGTGAATAAAAAAGCCCTTAAAGCTTATTAGTTATTAATATTTATAAAAAATAATGAGAAAATTATTTATTGTCGCACTTCTTCTTTGTTTTACAACCATAAAAGCTCAGAAGAACTCGAACACTTCTATCGGTGAAAACGAAAAACTTGTATATACCGCTTCCTATAACATGTCTGGTTTATTAACTAATTTGGCACAAGTAACTATGCAAACTACTCGTGTTAATACAGGAAAAAGCAATTATCTTAGGTTAAAATGTAGCGCTTCTACTTATTCTAAATGGGACTCTTTTTTTAAAATTAGAGATGTATACGAAGCATATGTAAATCCATCTAATCTTACTCCATATTTATATAAAAGAGATATCAATGAAGGAGGATATATCAAGAAGGAAAAATATGTTTATAGTCATAAAAAAAAGACTGTAAAAGCCACTATGCAAAAGAAAAAAGAACCTAATACAAAGGTTTTAAAAATGACTGGGAATACCTATGATGTAGTCTCTACCCTATATCATATTCGTAATATGGACATAGAAAAAGCACCGGTTGGTACCAATCAAAAAATAACAATTTTATTTGATAGAAAACCTCAAACTGCATATCTAAAACTATTGGGTAAAGAAACTATTAGCACTAAAACAATGGGAAATAAAGAATGTTATAAAATAGCAGTCAATAATAACTCCCTTAAAGGAACTAATAAAAACATTGTTTACCTTACTGCTGATAATAATAAAGTTCCTGTATTAATTAAATTTAGTATTCCAGCTGGAACCGGGCAACTAAGCTTAACTCAGGCTTCTGGATTAAAAAATTAAATCATATGAGAATTGTACTAATATCTATAGCTGCCATAGCTGCTCTTTTAGGAATCATAATGGCAATACTGCCATTTGGAACTATAGGAGTATTGCCTGGTATTGTTGCTTTATTAGCTGGTTTTGGAGCATTCTACATCTCTAAGAAGAAACAAAAACCACAAAAACTATCACTCCTATTTTTAACTATTGGAGTTTTAGTAATTGTAGCCAGTGGATCTAAATCATTGTGGGTAAAAGATGAAATTGCTGTTGATGAAGAATTTGAGCAAAAAGAAGAACAAAGTAAAGAAGAAGCTATAGAAGAACTTAAAGAAATAGAAAATGAACTTGAAGAGATCGAAGGAGATCTAGAAGAAATTGAATCTGAATAATCTATACCTAAAGGTCTTCTATAACTAAAACTTATGTTATTTAGCCAAGTCAATAACCATTGCGGTATACTTGGCTAAATTTATTTGTTTCAAAGTATCAAACTTTTTTCCTGATAAAATATCTTTTCCTTGACTATATCCTTCTAGTGATTCTTGAAAACGAGCTAACTTAAAACTTGTATAATCTTTATCACTATTATTAATAATAATCATTGTGTTTTCTGTATTCGTATATCTAAAATATACATATACATTATCAATCGGTTGGTAATGCACTAGTTTTCCTTTATGAATAGATGATGCATTTTTTCTCCAATTAAGGATTGTTTTCACATATTCAAACAGATCATTTTCTTCTGTGGTTCGACCTTCTTTCGTAAAAGCATTTCTATCATCATCTTTCCATCCTCCAGGAAAATCTTGTCTTACTTTACCATCTGGTCTTCTATTTTTCATAAGAATCTCATCTCCATAATATATCTGAGGAATTCCTCTTGTAGTAAGTGTAAATACCATACTTAGCTTCAGTTTATTTACATCGTTATCTAATAGAGCTAATAAACGATCTACATCATGATTACCATTAAAAACTTTATTGTTTTCTGGGTTTCCATATACAAAATCTTCCGCTAGAGTTTTATATAATTCAGAAATATCTCCATTCTTTCCAAAAGCCCTTAACATTGAATAATATAGAGCATAATCACTAACACTATTAACATTAGAAACATATCCATCTCTATTAATTTTATCATTATTCCAATAAGATAAATAAGAGGCTCTTTCTGCCCAGGTTTCTGCTACCATATAAAAGTCAGGGTATTCTCGCGTAAGTGCTTCCATCCATTTAGACATCGCATTTTTATTAGGATATGGATATGTATCTAATCGAATACCATCTATTTTAGAGTATGCAACCCACCAGATAGAATTCTGAATCATATAAGTAGCTAGAAATTCATTTTCTAAGTTTAGATCTGGCATATTAATATCAAACCACCCTTTTGTCAGTAAATTAAAATCACTGTTAGAAACATAAGGATCAGAAGCTGCTATATTTGTAAAATTACTTTTGGTAAACGTATCCCATTGATTTACCCAATCTTTTGATGGTAAGTCTTCCATCCACCAATGTCCAGAACCACAATGGTTAAAAACTTGATCCATGATTACTTTCATACCTTTTTTATGAGCCATATCAACCAAGGCTTTATATTCTTCATTGGATCCAAGACGAGTATCTGTTTTGTAAAAATCAGAAATTGCATATCCGTGATAAGAATATGTTGATTGATTATTTTCTAAAAACGGATTTAACCATAGCGTAGTAACTCCCAGTTCTTCCAAATAATCAAAATTATCAAGTATTCCTTTTAAATCTCCTCCATGTCTACCATCTTCATTATTTCTCTTTACCTTTTCCTTGGTGTCTTTTGTAGAGTCATTCAAAGTATTTCCGTTTGCAAAACGATCTGGTGTAATTAAATAAATCACATCTGCGGATGTAATCTTCTGCCCTATTTCGCTATCTTTTACTTTCTGTTTTAGTTCATAATTATAATCAAAAAAATGATCTTCATTTTCAAATTTTATGGATATCATTCCTGGCTTAGTATTTTTAGAAATGTTAAGATCGATAAACAAATAATTTCTGTTTCTTACTTTATTGATTTTTTTTAATCGAACTCCAGGATATTGAATTGTAACGTTATAAGCACTAATATTCTTACCATGTAACAATAATTGTAAATTAGGGTTTTCCATCCCTATCCACCAAAATGGTGGTTCTACGTGAGTTAATAATTCCGATTTCTGTCCTTGCCCCAAAAAAGAAACTAAGGTGAAAAGAAATGAAAGTAAAAACACTTTTCTCAAATACGTACTCATAAATATCATTTTTTAATTAATAAATGGCTAACTACCAAGCTTTAGAAAAAAATGACAACTTCATTATACAGAAAACGTGATCTAAAGTATAAACAGAAGAAAGTTAAATAAACGATTGAAATTTAAATGTTTAGCGTATTTGAAGAATAATTGATGTCGTACGTAATAAATTAAAAGTAATTCGTCCTTAACTTTGTTATTTCATCAAAATTTTTGAGACTTTAGTTCTTCGTAAACAACTTAATGATAAACACATCTTTTAAAAATATTTTTTCTCACAGATTAACTAAGCATATTCTTTACTGGATAAGTCTCATTATATTTTTTGGAATTACATGGGGAACATATGATAATGATTATGTTCGTTCATTTACTATTCAGAGCTTTGGTTTACCAGCAAGAATGGTACTTGTCTACATATCTATGTATATTCTAATCCCCAAATTTCTATTAAAAAGAAAGTTTATTTTTTTTATAGTTTCTTACCTTATTTTGTTATTGATTACTAGTATCTGTATCCAAAGACCTATAATTTTCTTTTATGTAGAACCAATATACTTTCCTAGCTGGAACAGTGAAGGTTATTTTACAATAACAGAATTGATGAATACAATCTTAGATGTTAATATTGCAGCTATCATTCCATTAGGTTTTAGCTTTTTTAAATTCTATTATAATTCACAACAAAGAACCTTGACTCTAGAAAAAGAAAAAATTGAAACTGAACTTATACAATTACGTAATCAAGTACATCCTCATTTCTTATTTAACACGCTTAATACGTTATATGCATTAATCATAAAAAAATCTAACACAGCAGAAACTGCAGTATTAAAATTATCGCGACTTATGCGATATATGCTATACGAAGCTAATACCCCGAAAGTATCCTTAACAAAGGAAATAGAATATTTAAAAAACTATATAGACCTTGAAAAATTAAGGTTCGACGACTCTATAGATATTAGTTTTATCTCTGAATCTGACAAAGATTATAAAATATCGCCATTTTTATTGATCCCATTTGTAGAAAATGCTTTTAAACACGGAACTTCTTCTTCAAAAAGATCTTGGATTATCATTAATATATTTACTAGGAAAAAAGAACTAGTACTGCAGGTAGAAAATTCTAAATTTGGCGTTACCAATACGAAGCATGACTCAATTGGAGGTATCGGTTTTAATAATGTAAAAAAAAGATTGCAATTGTTATACCCTGATCAATACACTTTAAAAATAAAAGACAACGAATTGTCTTATGAAATTATCTTAAAATTAAATCTTGCAAAAAATCTCTAGATGAATACCAAAATAAAATGTCTTATCGTAGATGATGAACCATTAGCTAGAGAAATAATTGAAAATTATATTTCTAGAATTAATCATTTAGAACATATAGCTTCTTGCGCTAATGCATTAGAAGCCTTTAATATTATAACTGACAAAAATATTGACTTAATTTTTTTAGATATCCAAATGCCCGAAGTAACCGGAATCGATTTCTTAAAAGATCTAACGCCTTCTACTCAAGTTATTTTTACAACAGCATATAGTGATTATGCGGTAGATGCTTTTAATTTAGAAGCTATCGATTACTTATTAAAACCCATAGAATTTTCACGATTCCTAAAATCCATTAATAAGGTATTAAAACATTTGGACACTACTAATAACATTGATTCAACAATTAGTAACACAGAAGAAAGTGACTATCAAGATGTTTTTATTTATCTAAAAGTGGAAAAGAAAATGCAAAAAATATTTTTAAAAGATATTTTTTATATAGAAAGTCTAAAAAACTATATCAAAGTTAAAACCTCTGAGAGAGAAATAATAGCGTACAAAGGTATTAGCAATATAGAAAGTACACTTCCTAGTAAAAAATTTCTACGAGTACATCGATCTTTTATCATTGCAATTGATAATATCGACGCCTTTTCTCCTACGGAAATTGAAATTAAAGGCTTAAAAATTCCAGTTGGTAGAAACTACAGAGAATCGGTAAAAGAAATACTTGGATACTTTTAAAATCACAAGTATTAAACTTAAATATTATCCATTTAAAAACTCATCCGTTTCTAGAGAAAACTCTTCTATTTCAAAAGAGAAATCATTTACTGTGTCAGAAAAAGAAACTATAAAAATTGCCGCTACTACTAAATAAACTTCTATTACTTTATTCATAATTCTAGGTTTTTATCGATTCATTTATCTTTTAAAGATATTTTATATAGCATAGAATAAAAACATCTAAATTGACCATTATCTATACTATTTTAACCAAAATATAAAATAAAAAAAGCAGCGTGGTTAGTGCTGCTTTTCAAGTGGTTGAGTTAATAATAAAACAATTAAATACTAACTTTCTTTATAAATGTTCTGTCCTTTAATGCGAAGTAAAACTGATATTCTCCTTTAGGCATTTTAGAAAAATCATATGTTCTTTTTAATACTTCTTCTTCATTTCCTTTTACTTCTTCCAATACTCTAAAATCGTTATCATAGATGGTAAGATTAACAGGAGACTTTTCTGTATTATTAAACATTACTTTAATAAATTTATTTTCTGCACGAACCAATGGTTTAAATACTGTTACTGCTGACGTATTAATCAATGAAACTCCTTTTTGGTTTTTTAATAAAGGGGTTACTTTTATTTCATATTCAGCTTCTGTTTCAACAAAATATACTCCATCTGGCACATTTCCTAGGTTAAAATACTTCTGGTAACTTGGTGTTGCTTCTAATGTAACATTGAATAGTACTTCACCGTAGTAATCCTTAAGGAATAATTTTTCTCCTTTTATAACTTCTGTCAATGATACATTAACCATCGACGAATTAGTGATCTCAACTGAAACTCTTCCTGCTGCGTTAGCAACGCTGCTTGTAATGATTACTAGTGCAATCAAACATAGGTTAATAACTCTCTTCATAACTTAAGGTTTTTGTTGTTGTTAATATTTTACACTGCAAATATATGGTAGAGAACATATGTATAAATACATCTATTTTTGCATATATATGTTCAATATTAACCTATAAAACTACCTAAAACCTTCTTAAAGCTAATTTAACATATGATTTCGCATTATTAACATTTAATTAATACTTTAAATATCTTATATTTACAGAAATATCATAAAGAGAAAATTTCCTCAAAATGAAAAAAAGCATTAAACCTTCTTTAGAAAAAATTGTTCCTGAGTTCGGTAGCTCATTTTTTTATGAAAACTTCTCTCAAGAAAAAATGAATAAAGCCCCTATTTGGCATTACCATCCTGAAATTGAAATTGTATATGTTAATGGAGGTACCGGAAAACGTCAAATAGGTAGTCATATGTCATACTACAGAAATGGAGCTTTAATGCTCATTGGTTCTAATCTACCTCATTGCGGTTTTACGGACAGTTTAACCTTAAATAAGAGTGAAACTATTATACAGATGTTACCAGATTTCTTAGGAAACTCTTTTTTTAATATCCCCGAAATGGCTGGAGTAAATCAATTACTAGAACAAGCAAAAAAGGGTATTGTATTTCATGGAGATACTAAACGCAGAATTGGTGCTCGTATTGAAGCCTTAGGCATGTTAGACCCATTTGATAGGTTATTAGGTATACTAAAGGTATTTAAAGAAATGCAGCAAACTAAGGACTACTCTATTCTTAATGCAGAAGGGTTTGTAATTGAAACATCATTACAAGATAATAATCGGATTAATCTGATTTTCAATTTTGTACAAGAAGAATTTACTAGACCAATTCCATTAGAGGAAATTGCCGATAAAGTAAGTATGAGTGTGCCAGGATTTTGTAGATATTTTAAAAAAAATACAGGTAAAACTTTTATTCAATTTGTAAATGAATATAGATTAGTTCACGCTGCAAAGTTATTACATGAAAAACAAACTAGTATTACAGATATCTGTTATGAAAGTGGATTTAGTAATTTTTCCCATTTCAATAAGCTTTTCAAACAATTCTCAGGAAAAACACCAAGTACTTATAGAAATGAATTAAAATATGTAGTCTCTTAAATAATATCAATTGCTCCTTTTCCCTCTCGAACAAGAACAGGTTCTCCACTAGTAAGATCTATAACCGTAGATGCCATATTACCACCATATCCCCCATCTATAACAACATCTACTAGATTATCCCATTTTTCTAAAATCAATTCTGGATCGGTTGTATATTCTATAACTTCATCCTCATCATAAATAGATGTAGAAACTATAGGGTTTCCTAAATTTTCTACTATAGTTTTACAAATATTATTATCAGGGACTCTAATTCCTACCGTTCTTTTTTTCTTAAAAACAGTAGGTAAATTATTACTTCCCGGAAGAATAAATGTGTAGGGCCCAGGAAGTGTTCTTTTTAATAACTTAAATGTTCTATTATCTATTTGTTTTACATAATCCGACAAATTACTAAGATCACTACAGATAAATGAAAAGTTTGCTTTAGCAAGTTTAACTCCTTTAATTTGTGCTATACGTTCTAAAGCTCTATTATTAGTAATATCGCAACCTAATCCATAAACGGTATCGGTAGGATAAATTACCAGTCCTCCGTTTCTTAAGGAATCTACCACCTTTTCTACTTCACGAGGATGAGGATTCTCATTATATAATTTTATTAGTTCTGCCATACTATCAAAAAGTAGATAAAGATACGGTTTTAAAAGAAATCACTATCTCAAAACACTTGTATTATTAACTGATCTACTCATGCTATGGGCACGAAATCCTAAATTTTAAGTCCAATTTATATAATTAAAAATATTATATTATTCGTGTATTGTTATTTATTGATATCAAATAAATTACTTTCGCGTATAAAATTAGTATAATAGTGACTTTTAGAGATCTAAATTTAAGTACACAACTCCTCAATGCACTGGATGATTTGGAGTTTAAAACCCCTACTCCTATTCAGGAGCAAGCATTTTCTGTAGTAATGTCCGGAAAAGACGTTGTGGGAATTGCACAAACTGGAACTGGTAAGACATATGCATATATGTTACCTATTCTAAGAATGCTAAAATATTCGGTACAACAAAATCCGCGAGTTTTAGTATTAGTTCCAACAAGAGAATTGGTAGTTCAGGTAGTTGATGAAATTGAAAAACTTTCTACATATATTAATGTTAGAGTTACCGGAGTATATGGAGGAACAAATATTAATACTCAAAAACAAGCTGTATCTGAAGGATTAGATATTGTAGTAGCAACACCCGGACGTTTATATGATCTAGCAGTAAGTAGAGCATTACAGCTAAAATCTATTCAAAAAATAGTGATAGATGAAGTCGATGTAATGCTAGATCTCGGTTTTAGACATCAATTGATGAATATATTCGACATACTACCTCAACAACGTCAAAATATCATGTTTTCAGCAACTATGACTGAGGAAGTAGATAAAATGATTTCTGAAATATTCCGGAACCCCGAAAAAATATCGGTTGCCAAAAGTGGTACTCCTTTGGAAAACATTAAACAGTTTGGATATAAAGTCCCAAATTTCTATACCAAAGTAAATCTGTTAGAACATTTACTTACTGATAAAGAAACATATCATAAAACATTAATATTTGTCGGGTATAAAAAGATAGCTGATCGATTGTTCGAAGCATTGGAAAAAAAATACAAAGAAGAAATTTGTATCATACATTCTAACAAAACACAAAACTATCGACTAAGAAGTATTGAGCAATTTAGAAAGGGCGAAAATAGAATTCTTATTGCTACGGATGTAATGGCCCGAGGATTAGATATAGAGAATGTAAGTCAAGTAATTAACTTAGATACTCCTGAATATCCTGAAAATTACATGCATCGAATAGGTAGAACTGGTCGAGCAGAAAAAGAAGGTGTTTCCTTTGTTCTTACTACAGAAAAAGAAGAAGAATACCTAGATGCTATTGAAGGATTAATGGAAATGCAAATAGCACAACTATCGCTTCCAGATTCAGTAGAAATATCGGATCAATTGACACCTGAAGAGCAACCTAAGGTTAAAGAAATATACAATCCTCATAAGCGTCCTAATGATGATGAAGCTGGTGTTGCGTTTCATGAAAAGAAAGATAAAAACAAAAAGGTTAATTTAGGAGGAAAGTATAAAAGAGAAATCAAAAAGAAATACAAAAAACCAAAAACGAAAGGGGATAAAACTTTCAACCTGAAACATAAAAAAAAGAAGAAATAGTTTTATTGACAAGATAATTATATAATACGAATGATTGAGAACATAAAAAAACCTGCCTTTCTTAAAGGAAGTATCCAAGAATATATATACCTGTCTTATCTATACTTATTAATCGTAGGAACATTAAGTTATTCTATTTATTATGCTTTTTTAGGAATAAATATTATTAAATATTCTACACTATTAGATATTTTATTAAGTCCTATAGTAATATTAACTGATAATATTAAAATTCCGCTATTTATGGGTGGTTATATTTTGATTATAATCATAGTAATATGGTGGTCGCAAAAACGAATTAAAAAAAATCTAAAAAAGGAAGTAACTCAAGAAAGACAGTCAAAATTAAAGAAAAAGTATGCCTCTTTACAATATATCAAATTTTTAATTCCCATTATAGGTACTTTAGGGTTTTATATAGGATATGCACTTGGAGGAGGTTATAAAACGAATAATAAAATAAAAACTGGTGATTTTAAAGTCAATAAATTAATTGAATTTACCGATGGAAACATGCAAAAAGTAAAGTTGATCGAATTAAATAGCCTATATGTTTTTTATGTATCAGAAAACGAAAAAAAAGTATCCATTTCGCCTATTTCCGGAAACATCAAAACAATCCATAATTTAGAATAATCAGTGTAATGGCTTCGGTATTTGGACATGCATTAACAGCCTATGCTTTAGGAAAAAGTTTCAATAAAGAACTCGGAACATTTAAACTTTGGGGATTAGGTATGATTTGCGCCATACTTCCAGATGCCGATGTAGTTGGTTTTAAGTTCGGAATAGCCTATGGAGACTTTTGGGGACATCGAGGGTTTTCACATTCTTTTGCGTTTGCATTAGCATTAGGAATTTTAATAACTATGCTATTTTATAGTAAAAAAGTAAACTCCAAAACCGGAATATTTCTTATACTTTATTTTACCATTTGTACTGCTTCACATGGTGTTTTGGATGCGATGACATCTGGTGGTTTAGGTATAGCTTTCTTTTCTCCATTTGATAATACAAGATATTTTTTTCCATGGAGACCAATCCAAGTGTCACCAATTGGAGCTGGTAAATTCTTTAGTATCTGGGGCATTAAAGTATTGTTAAGTGAATTAGTATGGATCGGAATTCCGTCAGGTATTTATATATTAGCTATGCATTTTTTAAAAAGAAAAAAGTCCTCTTAAATACATGATTAAACATTATATAAAATCGATCACTTATATATTACTTGTGTTTTTTATGTCTTGTAAGCCTCAGGAAGAAGGTAACCTCATAAGGGTTTCGGATAACTTAAAGCTTGCTAAAATAAATGAACACAGCTATGTTCATATTTCTAAGATTTTTCTAGATAATGGCAAACAATATGATAGTAATGGTTTTATTTTCATAGATGATGATGAAGCTTATGTTTTTGACACTCCAGCTAATGATATTGCTACAGAGCAACTAATTAACTGGCTTCAAAAAGAAAAAAAAACGAAAATAACAGGAGTTATCTTTAATCACTTTCATAGAGATTGTAATGAAGGGATGGATGTTTTCAAGAAATACGATATCCCATCTATTGCATCAAAAAAGACAGCTAGTTTAATGCTAGAAAAGAAATATAATCAACCGGATGAAGTCTTCGAAAATGAATTGATTTTAAACGTTGGAAACAAAAAAATTGTGAATACTTTTTTCGGAGAAGCCCACAGCAAAGATAATATCGTTTCTTTTTTTCCGGAGGATAAAATTCTTTTTGGAGGATGTATGATAAAAAGTCTGAAAGCTTCAAAAGGAAATTTGGCAGATGCCAATGTTTCAGAATGGTCAAACACTGTTCGTAACGTAAAAAAAGCGTATCCTAATATTGAAGTTGTAATTCCTGGACATGGTTCTTATGGAGACCAAAGCCTTTTAGACTATACTATTTCCCTTTTTAATGCCGAAAACTAACTTATGAGAGAATTCCAAAGCAATAACACTTCCAAGGATAAAAAGAAACCAAAAGTTACAATTTTACAAGCATTTAAAACTATTATTTGGCCCAGACGTGGTTTAGTTTTTATAGGTTTAATATTAATTTTTTTTAATCGAGTTGCTGGTTTAATATTACCCTGGAAAAGTAAAACTTTATTAGATGACGTCGTTCCAAGTAAAGATATGGGACAATTGTATGAATTACTTATCATTGTTGGTTCTGCAATATTAATCCAAGCAACTACATCATTTTTACTAACTAGAGTTTTAAGTGTACAGGCTCAATATCTGATTTCTGAGCTTAGAGCTCAGGTTCAGAAAAAAGTACTCTCCCTACCAATCAGCTTCTTTGACAATACTAAATCCGGTGCTTTAGTATCTCGAATAATGAGTGATGTAGAAGGGGTTCGTAATTTGATCGGAACTGGTTTGGTTCAACTAGTTGGTGGCATATTTACAGCAATTGTATCTGTAGTCTTACTTGTTGACATCAATGGATGGATGACTCTTTTTGTTCTTATTCCTATAACTTTATTTGGTATTGTAGCTCTAAAAGCCTTTAAATATATCCGCCCTATTTTCAGGAAAAGAGGGGTTATTAATGCTGAAGTGAAAGGACGATTAACAGAAACACTTGCTGGAGTAAGAGTTATTAAAGGTTTTGGTGCAGAAGAACAAGAAAGCAAAGTTTTTGAAGAAGGTGTAGATCGTTTATTTCAAAATGTAAAAAAGAGTTTAACTGCTACTGCACTTATGACCAGTTCATCTACTTTTTTATTAGCAGGTATTGCTTCTACAGGAATCATGGGAATTGGTGGTTATTATATGATGGAAGGAACTATGACCGCTGGTCAATTTCTATCTTTCACTATGTATTTGGCTTTTATGATTGCTCCTATTGTTCAAATGAGTAATATAGGATCACAACTTACAGAAGCGTTAGCAGGTTTAGATAGAACGGAAGAGTTAATGAATATGGATCCTGAAGAAGATGAAAAAAATCGAACGATCAAACTCGAAAATATGAAAGGAGATATTATTTTCGATAATGTATCCTTTTCATATGAAGAAGGAAAAGAGGTACTACATAACATTAGTTTTAAAGCATCTTCTGGTTCTGTTACCGCTTTAGTAGGAAGCTCTGGTTCTGGTAAATCTACAATTGCAGGTTTATCTGCTACTTTCCTGAATCCAGAATCTGGTCTTATCACAATAGATAGTCACGATATTTCTAAAGTTAACCTTAGTAGCTATCGTCGTAATCTAGGAGTAGTATTACAAGACGAATTCTTATTTGAAGGTAGTATTAGAGATAATATTCTTTTTCCGAGACCTAATGCTACAGAAGAGGAATTACAGCAAGCGGTAAAAGCTGCTTATGTAAATGAGTTTACTGATCGATTTGATGACGGACTGGATACGTTGATAGGCGAACGAGGAGTTAAATTATCTGGTGGTCAAAGACAACGTATAGCCATAGCACGTGCTATTCTTGCAGATCCAAAAATCATTATTTTAGATGAGGCTACATCCAATTTAGATACTGAAAGTGAAGCATTGATTCAAAAAAGTTTAAACGAATTAATGAAGGGTCGAACGACATTTGTCATAGCTCATAGATTAAGTACTATCAAAAAAGCGGATCAAATTTTGGTTATTGAATCAGGAAGTATTGCAGAAAGAGGAACTCACGAAGAACTTATCCAAGCAGAAGGAAGATATTTTGATTTATACACCTATCAAGCTAGAATCTAAAGCATTACACATAAAACGCTAAATATCATTACCTGTATAGACTTACATTATTAGGAACAAACAGAACATTAGATATACTTGCCTCCTATGTATTAGAAAATGTTTAAATACACCTAATAATAATCTAACATATAATACAGAAGAACATAAATACTAAAATTTATCAAAACTTGTCGTGATTAACTAATTCATGCGACTGATTTAGAAAGTTGGTCCGATGAAAAATATATTTATAATATTACTTATTTTATTTAGTCATAACATTCTAATACCTCAACAAAGCACATTAAAGAAAGTTCCCAAAGAGGATCATCAATATTTTTTAGACTTCTTTACATCAACAAACCCCAAAGTACACAAGCTTGCTATAAAACATATTGAAACTAACTGGTCAGAAAGTTTTGAGATTCTAGCTATAGAATCTCTTTATTTCCTTAACCATCAACCAACTACTTTGAAAATATTTAATATTCTAAGTAAAAAAACCAGAAAAAATTATGGATATGATTTTAATAAATGGTATCAATATATCTGGAATAAAAAACCTACATATACCAAAGAATACTATTCCTTTAAAGCAGCATTGCACAAATCATTAGATAGTCGATTTGATACTTATTTTTTAAATCGTGAAAATTTATCTACTATTAGATTAGATGAGGTTCGATGGGGAGGTGTTATACAAGACGGAATTCCGCCACTTAGAAACCCTAAAATGATTAGTGCAAATAATGCAAGATATCTTAACGACAATGATATTGTTTTCGGTATTTCTGTTAATGGAGATGTCCGAGCATATCCTAAACGAATTCTAGCTTGGCATGAAATGTTTACGGACACAGTTGGAGACACTCCTGTTGCTGGGGTATATTGTACACTTTGCGGAACTGTTATTCTATACAAAACCGAAAAAGATGGTATCCAATATCAAATGGGAACCAGTGGCTTTCTCTATAGATCAAACAAACTAATGTATGATCAAAAAACACAATCACTATGGAATACTCTTTGGGGAAAGCCTGTTATAGGACCATTAGTAGAAAAAGGGGTTGAACTAGAATACTTAAGCTTAGTTACTACAACCTGGGGAGCTTGGAAAAAGCGACATCCTAATACTACCGTTTTATCTTTACAAACTGGTCATAAAAGAAATTATGGAGAAGGTGTTGCTTATAAAAACTATTTTTCAACAGATCAACTAATGTTTTCCGTTCCCAAAAAAGATAAACGATTAAAAAACAAACAAGAAATACTAGCGATAAGATTACCTTCCAAAACTGATGAAAACATTGCAATTTCTTCTAAATTTCTTAAGAAAAACAACATATATCAAAATCAAATTAATAATAAAAACATTACTGTATTTACTGATAAAAGCGGATCACATAGAGTATACTTCACAGCAAAAATTAAATTTATCTCCTACAATAAGCAATCTACCGCTACTGATCAAAAGGGAAATACCTGGACCTTATATGAAGATCGATTAGAAAATAATAAAACTAAAGAAATAGCATATCGTTTACCTACACATAATGCGTTTTGGTTTGGATATAAAGCTGCTTTTCCGGATACACAATTAATTAAGTAACAAAAGGTTTCCTTTTCAGAATGTTATTTATGATTAAAAAGAGCTTTAAGTAATTCGATAACACTTCTAAAACAGCACTAAAAGAAAATTATGTAAGCATTCTTAATTTAAAGTCAATCTTAACTTAGTAATTAATAATTTTAATATCAAAATAATTAAGATTATGGAGAATAACATACGAGGTGGTGACGCACCAATTCCTTGTCAATTAGAAGCTAATAAAAATTACGCTTGGTGTACTTGTGGTCATAGTGAAAATCAACCTTTTTGTAACGGAGCACATAAAACAACTGGAGGCACTCCTCCAACTATTTTTACTGTAGAAGAAGCAAAGGAAGCATATTTATGTACCTGTAAATTAACTAGTAACCCTCCATATTGCGATGGATCACATAAATAATAGAAAAAAACCTCTGTTTGTTATTATAACTAGAGAAACAGAGGTTTTTTATTATTTATTTTCTTTTAAAATATACTTTATTTCCATTTAACTCTAGCATCATTGTGCTTTCATCTGTATTAAAGTTAATAGTTGCTCCTGCTCTATCCGATTTAAATCCATTCTTCTGATATCCAACTAATGGAAATGTAGGACCATCTTTAGCACTGGCAATCAACGTGGTATTTTCTTTTGTAAAAGTAATTTGAAAAGGGAAGGACTCGCTAATATAAACCCCTAAAAAAACATCTAATTCTTCTTTAGTAAACTCCAATGGTGCGCTAAATACTGGAAGTTTATAATCCTGATCATAATAGCTTTTTAATACATTTACAATACAATTATTTGGTGACATCACTACTCCATTACCTATATAAGAAACCACTATTTTTTCCTCTGACAGATACATTGTAAGGGATTGGAAACCATCGATACCTCCATTATGACCATAGGCTTGTTTACCAAAAAAAGTCTCTCCTCCAAGACCGATTCCCATACCTGTAGATGTATCCATCATAATTTCTAAAGAAGTATTTGACACTAATTGCCCAGAAAATAAACTATTGTAAAAAATATTAACCTCTGTTGGAGTAGATACTATTGCTCCAGCTCCTATCGGCACGCTCATATGTGTATGTTTTTCTATTTTAACCCACTTATTATCATTCATAACATAAGAAAGAGCTTCATTGTTATTTGTATCAATATTTTTCCCATACGCAGTTCTCTTTAGACCTAAAGGTTGTATTATTCTCGACTGCAAAATTTCTGAATATGTTTTACCTTCAATTTCTTCGGCAATGTATGAGAGTAACAAATAATTTGTGTTAGAATATGCTGTCTTTTCTCCAGGTTCAAAACTCCCTTCTTTTTTCAACAATCTATCTATCATCTGTTTTCTAGTATTAGGTACAATCATCCATTTCATAAAATCCTCATCCTCGGTTAGATTAAATAAACCGCTACGATGACGCAACATGTGTCCAATTGTTATTTTATCTGAATTAGAAATTTTTGGGAAATAATCACTTAATAAGGTTTCTAAATCCAACTTATTATCGTCTATTAATTGCATGATTATTGTTGCTGTAAAAGTTTTTGTAATAGACCCTATTCTATATATCGTCTCAGAATTTGCCTTTGTTTTATTTCCTAAATCAAGATAGCCGATGGAATTTTTATAGATTTCTTTTCCTTGTTTATAAATGGAAATGCTTCCCATACCTTGATTATGAGTATCTAATAAATTAAATAAACTATCTAACCTGGTTTTATTAAAAGTTTGTGCAGTAATAGTATAACTTATTAAGAAAGCTATACATGTTATATTTTTTATCATAATATTTTGTTTTTTTAATTAACATAGGATTCCTTATCAAACCAAAGAATAATATATGGTACTGATTAGTTCATCTATTGCTCTAAATTGTTTTGAAAAAATTACCTAATAAATAAGGTTATACTAGTGCATTCTATTGCTGAATAAATAATCGTAATTTATCCGGATCTAGTAATAGTTCTGCAGAATATTCTAAGTCATTACTTTGTTTATAAAACCCATCAGGACTTATTATAATATGAAAAGGAATTCCGGTAAAACCAAGTTTATCTCTTACTACTATTTCATTACCATTAGTATGTAGTTGTAATCTGGAAGGGTTCTTGTTTTTTAGATATGATAACCACGAATTTTCATCTTCATCTATAGAAATATCGACAAACATGATATCATCCACATTCTTGAACTGATCTTGCATTTGTTTTAATATTGGTTTTTGGGTAATACACGGTGCACACCAAGTAGCCCAAAAACTAACGTATAATGTTTTACCTTTATAATTACTTAAAGAAACCAAATTCTTCTTTTTATCAACAAAGTGTAAATCGGGTAACCGGTTATCTGATGATTTACTAAAATCCCATAGTACTAAGGCATTTATCAGATCACCTTCTGGAGTTTCTACAAACCCTTTTTGTTGTATAATCAGTGGTTGAGAAAACAAATAATATCCAAATGTCACTATCATTATAATAGCCGATACCATTTTATATTTTTTTTGAATGTTTTTTCTAGAAAGCACTAATGATCCCATTCCAAAAAACAGTAATACTAATACAAAAGGGAAATATAAAAATCTAAATGGTTGAAAAACTATCAATGAAATCCCCAAAAAAGGAAGTAACTTAACCGACGTGTTTTTATTTATAATTCCACTTACATACATTCCGATACTACATATCAATATAGGAATCCAATTTAGAGTAGAAAAACGATAAATAATTTGAGTTTCTAATAGTAAAAACATAGAGCTAATAACCAATACAACAAACACAAGAATTCCTAAAAGAATTCTAACTATAGATTTCTTGATCATGGTCTACTCTACTTCTTTACTAATCCAAGTAAATACTATAGAAGCTGCTCTAGAAATTATAAATACACAAAATCCAAAAATTGGAGGAAGTGCGGATACTTTTAATCCTCCTGCAAAAACATCAGAAGATATTTCACTAATTGCCTCCATTTTATCAAACATACCTACAATGCCTATAAGTTGTCCCAGCATACCCCATACTACAGAAAAAAGACCAATTGAATTTAATAATTGGATATTCTTATTAAGTCCTACGTGATTTTTACGAATCGAAATGATTGCTTTAATAATTAAAAAAAACACTAGTAATAACATTATTAAAATTGGAAACATAAAAAACATTCCTCCTTCCTCTAAACGTTGGAAAAATTGAAAAAAAAGAATTGGATTTTGTGATTGAATAATGGATAATGATATCATAGTGTATATTTTTTTAAATTAAACATACTCAAAACTAGTATCTAAATTCTCTGAAAAAAAAAATTTGCGCTTGTTTACCAAATTTGTTGTGTTTTTAACATAATCAATACTTACTAGAGAAATATCCATTTCTATTATGTTATAACGGTCATTAAAATGGTTATTCGCCCAAAAATACATTATGAAAAGTAAAAAATACTGATATTGTACTCCAATATGATCTCTAAAGATACAATTCTTAAAAAAATTGCTTCCATATTACTACACGCTATTTTCTGGGTAGTAGTATTGTTTTCTTATACCTACTTTTTTGGTTACAATACTGATGATATCAGTTATGTTTTCTCCTTTTCTTTATTTCTAATGCCAGTAACAATAGGAACTACATACGCTGTAACAGACATCTTAATACCTAAATATTTAATTAATGAAAAATATGTTCTATTTATAATTTATTGTATTTATACAATTATCATTTCTACCTTTTTTATAGTAATTTCCTTTTTTTATGGATTGATTTTTTTATCATCACTAAAGTATGAAGGAATGGCACCTATGACCAGAAGTCCTTTTTTCCTATTTATCGCAGTCTATTTTGTTGTTTTTATAGCAAGTGCATTAAATCTAGCTCAACATAACTATAAGTCCAGAACAGCTAATCAAGAACTTAAAAACAGAATTCTAGAAGCTCAACTAAAACTAAAGGAGCAAGAATTGAATTATCTAAAGATGCAGATACATCCTCACTTCTTATTTAACACCTTAAATACGTTATATGGGTTTGCACTTAAGAAATCAGATAACACTCCAGAAATGATACTAAAACTATCTAATTTATTAGATTATTTATTGTATCAATCCGACAAACCTTTGGTTTCATTACAAGAAGAAATAAATCATATTGAAGATTATGTAGCCTTAGAGAAAATGCGATTTAGTGATGTTCTAGACATTTCTTTACAGGTAGAAAATATAAAAAACACTATACAAATAGCTCCGATGTTATTAATTCCATTTGTAGAAAACAGTTTTAAGCACGGTCAAATTGTAGATCAAAAATTATCTATTTACATCCACTTAAAATATATCGATAATCAAATTCATTTTTTAATAAAAAATTCTATTCACTCTTTTACAGAAAAAAGCCAAAAAGGAATCGGGTTAAATAATATAAAAAAGCGATTATCATTAGTATATAAAGATGATCATGAACTTACCATTTTAGAGAATCAGAACTGGTATACCGTACAATTAATATTAAAAAACTTAAAAGCACCTACTAATGAGTTCTAAAATATCATGCATCATAGTAGATGATGAACCTACCGCTCGAGATATTATTGAAAGTCATATAGCAAAA
Organism: Aquimarina sp. Aq107; assembly: GCF_943733665.1. Classification (NCBI taxonomy): domain Bacteria; kingdom Pseudomonadati; phylum Bacteroidota; class Flavobacteriia; order Flavobacteriales; family Flavobacteriaceae; genus Aquimarina; species Aquimarina sp. Aq107. Next base: position 2,528,937 of record NZ_OX030782.1, read on the forward strand.
ATCGATCGTTTAGAAGTTGTTGCCATATGTAATAGCGCTTTAGAAGCATTTAATCACATTAATTCGAAACAAGTAGATCTTATTTTTCTGGATATTAATATGCCTGAAATATCCGGAATTTCATTTGCTAAATCTATCAATAAAGAAATTAAGATTATTTTCACCACTGCTTATAGAGAATATGCTATAGAAGGTTTTGATCTACACGCAGTAGATTATTTACTAAAACCAATTTCTTTCGAACGATTATTAAATGCAGTAAATAATTATTTTGAAATTCATCATAAAGTATCTTCAACAAAAACTCCAGAAACAGTACTAAACGATTTCATTTTTGTAAGATCGGACCGAAGAATGAAAAAAATAGATTTCTCAGAGATTATTTATATAGAAAGTTATAATGATTATCTAAAAATTCATTGCGATAATGCAACTATTGTTACCAGAGAAACTATTAGTAACATAGAGGCTAAACTGCCCGTAAAACAATTTATGCGAACCCACAGATCATTTATTATTTCCATTAAAAAAATAGATTCTTTCTCTAATGAAGAATTAGTTCTTAATAACAAATCAATTCCTATTAGTAGAAATTATAAAACTGAAGTTCTAAATAGATTAGAGAACATATAAAAAAAATCCCACTTCTAATTAAAAGTGGGATGATATATAGGATTTAAAAAAGTTCTTTTTAAACGTGCAATGGTCTATTGTCTGTTGCAGCTAATGCTGCTTCTTTAATAGCTTCTGTAAAGGTAGGATGTGCATGAGACATTCTACTAATATCTTCTGCAGATGCTCTAAACTCCATAGCAGTAACAGCTTCAGCAATTAGATCAGCACAACGTGCACCAACCATATGAACTCCTAATACCTCATCTGTAGTCTCGTCTGCAAGAATTTTCACAAACCCATCTAAATCGGCGCTTGCTCTTGATCTACCTAACGCTCTAAACGGAAATTGTCCAGATTTATACTTAATTCCAGCTTCTTTAAGTTCTTCTTCAGTTTTACCAACTGCAGCAACCTCTGGCCAAGTATATACTACTCCTGGAATCAGGTTATAATCAATATGTGGTTTTTGTCCAGCTAATGTTTCTGCAACAAAAACTCCTTCTTCTTCTGCCTTATGAGCTAACATTGCTCCTTTTATTACATCACCAATGGCATAGATATTACTTACAGAAGTCTGTAAATGATCATTTACTTCTACCTGTCCTCTATCCGTTAATTTTACTCCTGCAGCTTCAGTATTTAATCCATCTGTATATGGTTTTCTACCGACTGATACCAAACAATAATCTCCTTTAAACTCTACAGGGTTTCCTTTTTTATCATCAGCAGTAATCGTTACTTGCTTTGCTGTAGCTTTTACTCCTGTAACCTTATGAGAGGTATAAAACTTCACTCCCTGCTTTTTCATTACTTTTTGCAGCTCTCTAGATAGTGCTTTATCCATTCCTGGAATTATTCTATCCATATATTCTACAACAGAAACCTCAGCTCCTAAACGACGATATACCTGTCCAAGCTCCAACCCGATCACACCACCACCTATGATAACCATATGTTTAGGCACTTCTTTAAGTTTCAAAGCCTCTGTAGAAGTAATCACTCGTTTTTTATCTAACTTGATAAAAGGCAAAGAAGATGGTTTAGAACCAGTAGCTATAATTATATTTTTAGCTTCAATTGTTTCTACAGAATTATCAGATTTTGTAATATTTACGTGTGTCGCATCCTTAAAAGATCCAACACCTTCGTACCTATCAATCTTATTCTTGTTCATTAAGAAATCAATTCCACCTGTTGTTTGATCAACAACAGCTTGTTTACGAGCAATCATTTTTTCAAGATTGATCTTTACATCACCCGGAATTTCAATTCCATGATCAGCAAAGTGCTTTACCGCATGCTCATAATGATGAGAAGAATCTAGTAATGCTTTACTAGGAATACACCCTACATTAAGGCAAGTCCCACCAAGTGTTGAATATTTTTCGATTATTGCAGTTTTCATTCCTAGTTGTGCGCAACGGATAGCTGCAACATACCCACCAGGTCCAGAGCCAATTACGGCTACATCATATGTACTCATAAGAGATTTTTATGTTGGCATATTAAATTCGAATAACAAATGTACAAATGTTTTGCTTCTTACAGAAGCGAAGATCTTGTCAAATTTTTATTAAAAAAGCAATATTAGTAGTGATTAAAAAGTTATACATTTAGTCCATTGATAAACTTATTAGAAATTAGTAATTTCTCTGAGTAGGTTTGTCCATCAAATTTTAATAAAAAACAGCTATTAAATAATGCGCTATTTATCATCTCTTTTTCTTCTTGCTATTATAGTTTTGTGGAGTTCTTGTCGTAAAGATTTTGAATCTGAACCAAGTACTGGAAATCTACAATTCTCTACAGATACTCTATTTCTAGATACTATTTTTACTAATATTGGATCTAGTACATATAGTTTTAAAGTATATAATAGAACTAATGATGATTTTACGATTCCTAGTATTGCTTTAGAACGTGGAGAAACTTCCAATTATAGATTAAATGTAGATGGAATTCCTGGTAAGTCTTTTGAAGACATTCAGGTTTTAGCTAAGGACAGTATTTTTGTTTTTGTAGAAACCACAACAGATATAGCACAACAGACAGGGGATTTAGAGTTTATATATACAGATCGTATTCTTTTTGACCCTAATGGAAGTCAGCAAGACGTAGATCTAGTTACTTTAGTTAAAGACGCTGTATTTCTATTTCCATCTAGAGATGAAAATGGTATTGTAGAGACATTGCTTTTAGGAGAAGATGATAATATGGAAGAAATAAGGATAGAAGGCTTTTTTCTAGAAGATGATCAATTAAATTTCACTAACGAAAAGCCTTATGTGATTTATGGTTTCGCGGCTATACCTCCAGATCGAACCTTAACTATTGATGCAGGAGCAAGAATACATTTTCATGATCAATCCGGAATAATAGCAGCCAATAACTCTACGTTATTGGTAAATGGAGATGTGAGTAGCGATCCTGATTTATTAGAAAACGAAGTTATTTTCGAAAGTGATCGACTAGAACCTGGTTTTAGTGATATTCCTGGTCAATGGGCATTTATCTGGCTCACTGCTGGAAGTACTGGACACCTTATTAATCATGCAACTATAAAGAATGGCTCTGCAGGTATTATTATGGACTCTAATGATGGAGGAGCAGATCCTACACTTACTATCACTAATTCTCAGATTTACAATAATTCCGCATATGGAATATTAGCACGAACTGCTAATATTTCGGGAGAGAACTTAGTCATCAACAACTCAGGAATAAATTCATTATACGCATCTTTTGGTGGTACTTATAATTTTAATCACTGTACATTTGCCAACTATTGGAATACTAGTTTTAGGGATACTCCAGCAGTAGCATTTGATAATATATTTGTGGTCACAGATGAAAATGGAACTATAACGGATATTCGTACAGAAAACCTTTTAGAAGCAAACTTTACTAATTGTATTATTTATGGTAATGAAAATATTGAATTAGGTATCACTAGAGCTGAAGGAACAATTTTTAATTACAATTTTACCAATTCTCTTATTCGTTTTGAAGATCCTACAGGACAATTCTTAGATAACCCTTTGTATGATTTCACAAACAATAGTTTATATGAAAATACTATTTTTAGCGAAAATCCTGACTTTAAAGATCCATTTGATAATTTATTAAATATTGGAGAAGACTCTGCTGCTAATGGGCAAGCTTCTACTCCTACTATGGGGACAGATATCTTAGGAACTTTACGCAGTTCTACCGCTCCTGATATTGGAGCCTATGAAAGTGTTATCTTTGAAATGGATGAAAATTAAACAATATTAAAAAACAAGCATCAAGAAAAAGAATAACATTAAGTGTTTTTGGAGATAATAGATATTCTTCAAAAAATAACTTTAGTATCTGACAATTCATTTTTGATACGTTCTTTTTCCGTTTGAGAAAAGTTATTTTTACTTAATTCTAAAACCTTAAGCGAAGAAAATCCCTTTAAATCTTTTGGTAAAAACTTCAAATTGTTATCTCTAAGTAATACCACTTTAATATTTGGACAGTCTTTTAAAACAGTAACTAATTTTGAAATAGAAAGATTAGGATTATTGTCTAACATCAAACCTTCAAGACTGTTTAACGAATTTAATTTTTTAGGAATTACATTAAGATCATTTTCAGATAATGCCAAAACTTTAAGCGAATTAATACCACTTAAAACACTGAATACTTGCTCTAAATCCAGATCTGGATTTTTTTTAAGATGTAATTCTGTAAGTTTATTTAAATGTATAAAATTGCCTGGGATATTCTTTAAATTATTTTCGCTTAAATATAGAAAGTCAAGGTTTTCTAGCCCTATTAGAACTTCAGTAGCTTGCGCTATGTCTAAATCCGGATTATTAGCCAAATCAATTTCCCTAAGATTCGATAATTGAATCAAGAATTCAGGCAATTGTTCTAATTTATTTGCTCTTAAGTTTAATACTGACAATTGATGTAATTGCCTAAATTCTATGGGTATCCTAGAAAGCTTATTACCTTTTAAGTTTAAGAGTTTTAACGTATTCAATCGTACAATCTGCTTTGGGGTTTGCGTTAGATTACAGTCCGTCAGATATAAGGATTGTATATGTTCTAATTTCTTTATTTTCGTAGAAAAATCCTCCAACTCATTGCAATCGAGATATAAAGAGGTTAATTGACCTCCCGCACTAATAACTTCTGCAATAGATGTTTTTTTATCAACCTGCGCGAAACATATAATTCGAAATAGAAAGAAGCAAGTAACAAATTGTAATTTTCTCATTAATATATTCTTATTAAATATTTCTTTTCCATAACTGTTAATTATCAAATATAATATCTTTTATTCTCAATTATCGAAATTATATGTACCTTCTCATTCTTTATCTTTAGTGCCCATGAATTCATATTTATTTCAATCAGAGAGACTTGGTTTCCGAAACTGGGATGTTAGTGACGTAGATGTCTTTTTTAGTGAAATCAATAACGATGACGATGTCATGGAATTCTTCCCGTTTAAACCTACACGAGAACAAACAAAAGAATTTATTTTACGTATGCAACATATGTATAGTAAAATCGGTTTTTGTTATTTCGCAGTAGACTTATTAGAAACTAAAAAATTAATTGGTTTTATCGGTCTTAGCGAACAAACTTACATAAAAGAACTAGGAACTTTTGTTGATATTGGTTGGAGACTTAAAAAATCAGTTTGGAGAAAAGGATATGCTACAGAAGGTGCAGTAGCTTGTTTACAATACGGTTTTAAACATCTAGGGTTGAATACAATTTATTCGGTAGCTTCTGAGACAAATATAAACTCCATTGCTGTAATGAAGAAAATTGGAATGCAACAAATTAAAACATTTGATCACCCCAAATTAGTTAACTATCCTGATTTAGTATCTTGTGTTTTGTTTTCTGTAACTTCATAAATTATTCTATTATGTCTTCTAAAAACTACTCCTTATTTTTAGTTATTGCTTTTCTAATAATTGTTTTTCAATCCTATGGACAAGAAGAATTATTCCACCAAAAGATTAATCAAGATATGTATGGTAATTTTTCTGAAGCCTTTAAAAATTTAGATTATTCTTTATTTGCTTCTATTCATAGTAAGGAAATGATCAGAATATCTGGAAGTGGAGGAGAAATTAAAAAAGTGCAAGATTACCTAAATGGTTATAAAAAAAGATGGAAGAATCCAAAAACAACTGTTTCAATTATAAATTTTAGACTGTTAGAAAGGATAACTTCAGATACTTTAGTTTCTGATCGTGGAATATATAGAGCATCATATACCAATGACAAAAACGAAAAGAAATTTTTCTATGGAAAGTTTCATGTATTACTACGACTAGAAAATAATACTTGGAAGATACTAATCGATTATGACTCTGATGAAAAAGGTACCATAAACCAGCAATCTTATGATGCAGCTTTTTCTCTTTCAAACTATAAAAAATATTGGGAAAACAAGAATTAATGGTTTCTTTCTGATACAATTAATAAATTATCTCGTTACTTATTATATGAAAAAAATAAATCGAAAAATAAGAATTCTACTTATACTATCTCTAATAATGCTTAACATAGGTTGTGATCAAATTTCTAAAACCATGGTAAGACAGACCATCGCTCCTGACCAAAAAATTGAAGTGTTTAAAGATAATTTTATTTTGACCAAAGTAGAAAACAGTGGTGCAGCTTATAGTCTGGGGTCTGATTTAGCACCTTTATTAAAGATTATTTTATTACAAATACTTCCAGTAATTGTATTAATATTTTTATTACGACTAATATTAATCAAAACTAACTACTCTAAAGAAACTATATTAGGTTTTACATTTATTATTGGTGGTGGTATAGGTAATCTATATGATCGCATTATACATGGATCTGTTACAGATTTTATGATTATGGATTTGGGTATTATAAAAACTGAAATATTTAATATGGCAGATGTTTCTATAATGATAGGATCATTTATCATTATTATCGTATCCATTTTTAGTAAACAAAGTTCTTTTTTTAAAGAAGTAAACAATTAATATGAGTTGGATTAAAGAAATCTCATTCGAAAATGCTACTGGTCAGTTAAAACGAATATATGATCGGGTCAAAGGACCGAACAATAATATTGATAATGTACTATCAATACATAGTCTAAGACCTCATACACTAGTTGGACATATGGGATTATACAAAAATGTATTGCACAATGCCAATAATACCTTGCCTAAGTGGTATTTAGAAACACTTGGCGTATATGTAAGTAATTTAAATCAATGCGAGTACTGTGTAGAGCATCATGCTGCAGGTTTAAAACGTTTGTTAAAGGATAATACTAAATACGATATGGTGATTGATTCTATTAAAAAGAACCAAATGGATCTTGTATTTAGTGATCAGTATTTAGAAGGAATACGATATGCTTACAAATTGACATTATCGCACAGCACTATAACCCAATCTGATATCGAAAATCTTAGAAATCATAAACTAACAGATGGAGAAATATTAGAAATTAATCAAGTAGTAAGTTATTTCAATTATGTAAATAGAACCGTAGTTGGGCTTGGAGTTAATACAAAAGGAGATATCATTGGTTTATCTCCTAATGATAATGATGATCCAGAAAACTGGGGACATTCGTAAAAAAAAGAGATGGTATGATACTATCCATAGAACTTACAAATAATCCCTTTACACATTTTTTATGTAAAAAATTAAAGGGGTTACTAGTATACACTTTGTTTAATACCAACACTCTTACTACAGAATTAATTTGAATGGTATCTGGCTTGATAAATTTATCTTCTAATCAAAAACCCCCCTAAATTGAAAAAATAAAGGGGGATATTCTTATTTAAAAATTTAATTACATCAACAAAATGGAAACAAGTCCAAGCTTTCGAAATGTAAGCAACTATTCTTAATTCTTAATTAATCCTTGGCCTTCTATCCAAGGTGCACCAGCAATTTTTAACTCATTCTCAAGCGCTGGTAACGTAGAATCTATAATGGGTTGTAATTTAGCTTTCACTTTCTTTAACTGACTCAGCACTGTTTTTAAGAAAGTCTTATGTTCTTCTGTTGGACCATATGTATTACCCAAAAATCTTCCTAATGAACCGCCATTACTAGCAGTAGGATTAGATCGCTCTCCAATTTGATCCTTTATTTTATCACCGTTAAGTTCTTTATCAATGTCTAGTAAAGCTATTTTAGTTTCATTTAACCTCTTATACAAGTCATCAGATGAAGTAGTTGCTTTATTGAAAGCTCTTAACATAGCAGCAACTGTTTGTTGGCTCCTTGATAATGAGATATTGGTTGCGGTTAAATCCTGTTGGAATGCAAAGGTAGCTTCTCTAAACTTATCCATTTCTTCATATGGTTGTCTAGGTAATGCCCCTTCAAACAAAGGAGTTACATTAAACGATTCCGGACCTTGTAATACGGTAGTTACACCATCAATTCGCTTTAATAATGTCACCGTATAATTTCCTGGTGTAACCATAATTCCTCCTCTACGAAATCCACCACGAGTATTTCGTGGTGTTCTCAAACGTTCTCCATTTTTACGAGGATAGGTTAAATTCCAGTTAACACGGTTAAAACCTTTTTTGTTCGTGCCTTTTACAGTATTTACTATCTTTCCATTTTCATCTTTGATAACCAATTGCAATAAAGGACCATCCTGTCTTTCTTCATCTTCAAGAGCTTTCCATCCAGGAAATTTAGCATTTCCTTTTTTTTCTTTTTGTTTTCTTATCTCTTTTTTAGACTTGATTTTAGCTGGCATATAATACGTAAAATTAGCCCCAAAGGGTGGATTTTTAGCAATCCATTCTGCATCACCTTGACTGCCAACTCTACTTGCTTGTCGATACCAATCTACTTTCTTAACAGGGAATAAAGTAGCTTCTGTAGTATTCATACTTTTATTAAAGTTACGTAATGGCGTAATGTCATCCAAAATAAATATTCCTCTACCAAATGAACCTGCTACCAAATCGTTTTCGCGTCTTTGGATTGTGATATCTCTAATTGGAATTGTTGGCATCCCTCCTTCTAATTTAGTCCAACTAACACCGCCATTAGAAGTAAAGTAAACTCCGAACTCAGTCGCAGCAAACAATAAATCTTTCTTAACATGATCCTGAACTAATCGCCAAATCAGTAATTTATTTGGCAAGTTCCCATTAATTAATGTCCAAGTTTTTCCTTTATCACTACTTTTTATAATATAAGGTTTATAGTCACCATATTTATGATTATCCAACGCAGCATAAACTACATTAGCATCAAAAAGGTCTGCCCGTACATCATTAACAAAAGGAGTCGTAGGTAATCCTTTAATTGTATTTAGTGTAATTTTTCTCCAAGAAGCACCTCCATCTTCTGTTACCTGAATTAAACCATCATCTGTACCTGCATACAACAATCCTTCTTGTTTTGGAGATTCTGCTAATGAGGTAATTGTATTATAATTAGACATTGCATAAACATCCCAGGCATTATCCCAACTCTGTGGTTTATCATAATACGGAAAAGTAACACGTTCTTGATTCAGCGTTAAATCTTTGGATATAGGTTCCCAACCATCTCCTCTATTTTCTGATTTCCAGACACGTTGAGAAGCAAAATAAAGTCTTTTGGGATTATGTGTACTTACTACGATAGGAGCATCCCAATTAAAACGTTCAAATGGATCACCTTCTCTTGCTTGAGGTTGAATAAAGACAGTCTCTCTTGTTTTACTATCTATTCGCCACAGAGCACCCTGTTGGAATTCTCCATACGTTATATCTGGATTTCCAGGTTCCGTAGCAGTCTGCGCCCCATCTGCCCCTAATGTTTTCCACCAATCTGCACTTGCGATACCATTAGAAATAATAGTTCTAGATGGTCCTCCATGAGATCCATTGTCCTGAGTACCTCCATAAACATTATAGAAAGGTAGAGCATCATCTACCGCTATTTTAAAATATTGCGTAATTGGTAAATTTCTAACATATTTCCAACTTTTGGTATGATCAAAACTTTCATATAAACCACCATCAGTTCCGATTAATAAATAATTAGGGTCAGATTTTTTAAAAACCAAAGCATGACTATCACTATGCTGATTAGATCTAGGCATATTCGTGAATGTTTTCCCGTGATCTCGTGAAATCAAAGCACTATTATTCATCATAAAAAGTGTTCCTTCCTGATGAGGAGATGCAATTAATTCTTGATAATAATGAGGTCCAGTACCTCCAGAAACAGCATCTGATTGTTTACGCCAAGTTGTACCTCCATTAGCAGACATATATACACCTCCTTTTCTTCTATCTAATTCGATAGCTGCATAAATAACTTCAGCATTAAATGGAGACATTGCTAATCCTATTTTACCAAGATTTGATTTAGGAATTCCATTCTTGAGTGGTTGCCAAGTTTCTCCTCCATCGGTACTTTTATGAAGCCCCGATCCAGGACCACCTCCTAAATAACCAGCGACTGTTCTATGTCTTTGCCAAGTTGCTGCATACAAAACATCTGGATTATTTGGATCTATAAGCATATCAGTAGCACCAACCCATTCTTGATCTCCAAGTGTACGCTTCCATGTTTTTCCGCCATCACTTGTTTTAAAAACACCTCGATCACCACCCTTACTCCAAAGTGGACCTTGGGAAGCGACCCATATAATATCAGAATTTTCAGGATGAATAATAATCTTAGAAATATGTTCAGAGTTTTCTAAACCCATATTTTTCCATGTTTTACCGTCATTATGACTTACATAAATACCATCACCAAAACCTACGTGACGTCCACCAACGTTTTCTCCGGTACCAACCCAGATCGTGTTAGGATTATTAGCATCAATAGTGACACATCCTATAGAGTATACCTTTTGTTTATCAAATAAAGGAGTCCAAGTTGTTCCAGAGTTTGAAGTTTTCCATACACCACCTGATCCTACAGCTACGTACCATATGTTTTCATTTTCTGGATGAATAGCTATATCTGCTATTCTTCCTGAGGTCATAGCTGGACCAATATTTCTAAATGCTAATCCACTAAATGGATTTTTGGATTTCTCTTTAGGTTTTTCTTGAGAATGTACATTAAAAGTTATGCTAAATGTTACTACAAAAAGCATAATGAATTTGAAAAAAAGATTCATTTGTGTGAGTTATTTTGGTTTTATTAGTTGAATAAAATATGCTGCTGAAAAGAAGCGGATCTGAAATTACAAAATAAGTATTAAGGATCTCTTGGACACCTTAAAATTTAAGAATACTTTCACTTCCTATGGTATATGTCTGGTCCTGTAGGAAAAAGAAACTTAAAATCATTCTTACAAAAAAATGCGTGACATCTAGCCACGCATTTTAAAAATACATCTTTTTAAGAATTATATTATACCACAAATAATGGTTTATCAGCCATCATTGCATTTACATCGTTTGCTATATTGTGCAATTCTTCTTCGTTCTCTACATTATTTATAACTCTATCAATCAATTCTACGATTGCCAGCATATCATCTTCCTTTAATCCACGTGTAGTAACAGCAGCAACACCAATACGGATACCAGAAGTTACAAATGGTGATTTATCATCAAAAGGAACCATATTTTTATTCACAGTAATTTCTGCAACTCCCAATGCTTCTTCTGCTTGCTTTCCTGTTACATTTTTATTTCTAAGATCAATCAACATCATATGGTTGTCAGTACCTGAAGAAATCACTTCATATCCCTTCTTTACAAATGCATCTGCCATAGTAGCCGCATTTTTCTTTACCTGAATAATATAGTGTAAAAACTCATCAGTTAATGCTTCTCCAAAAGCAATTGCTTTTGCTGCAATAATATGTTCTAAAGGACCACCTTGATTTCCTGGGAATACGGCACTATCAAGTAGAGAAGACATCATTCTTTTCTTCCCACTCTTAAGAGTAATTCCAAAGGGATTTTCAAAATCTTTCCCCATTAATATTAGTCCACCTCTTGGTCCTCTTAATGTCTTATGCGTTGTAGTAGTTACAACATGACAGTGAGGAATAGGATCTGCTATTACTCCTTTAGCAATCATCCCAGAAGGATGTGCTATATCTGCTAATAAAATAGCTCCTACACTATCTGCAATCTCTCTAAATCTTTTGTAATCAATCTCTCTAGAATATGCAGAAGCTCCAGCTATAATTAACTGTGGCTTTTCTGCAGTAGCAATTTCTTGAATTTTATCATAGTTCAATCTCCCAGTCTCCTTCTCTACTCCATAAAAAACAGGATTGTATAATTTACCAGAAAAGTTTACAGGAGATCCATGAGTAAGATGTCCTCCATGAGAAAGATCAAATCCTAATATTTTATCTCCAGGTTTTAAACAAGCGTGATACACTGCTGTATTTGCCTGTGATCCAGAATGTGGTTGTACATTTGCATATTCGGCTCCGAACAATTCCTTAGCACGATCAATTGCAATTTGTTCTACTATATCTACTACAGAGCATCCTCCATAATAACGCTTACCAGGGTACCCTTCTGCGTATTTATTTGTTAATACCGAACCGGCAGCTTCCATTACTTGTTCACTTACAAAATTCTCTGAAGCAATCAATTCTAATCCATTAATCTGACGCTCTTTTTCGTCCTGTATTAAATCAAAAATCTGTTCGTCGCGTTGCATGTTTATTCTTTTATAAAATAGATGCCCAAAAATAGGAACAATCCTTAAAATAAGTTAATGGAATATTAATAAATATGAACATTTTCTTCACAATTAGAAATATCACATTTTTTAATTAACTTTCACATAAATAAGATATCTAAAACGTTCTAATATTATATATTTGATCATAAGAAGTACCAACAACTTATTAAAAAAACGACAATGCCCATAACTGCAAATAATCCAAATAGAAAAACCTGGATAAAAACTCCAATGAATACGGATTTCCCTATTCAAAACATACCTTTTGGAGTCTTTCTTACCAGAGATGATGTAATAACTATAGGAACCAGAATTGGAGACACTGCTATTGATCTTGGCGCTCTTCATCAACTTGGTTATTTTGATGAAATTCCATTGACCGATGACATATTTTTACAGGATTCTCTAAACGATTTCATCTCTGATGGGAAAAAAACTTGGAGATTAGTTCGTAATAGAATAGCGGAAATTTTTGATGCTGAAAATGATGCGTTAAAAACAAATAAAGAACATTGTAAAATTGTACTTTTTACTTTGGATGAAATAGAAATGCAATTACCAGTTACTGTAGGTGATTATACAGACTTCTATAGTAGTATTGAACATGCTACTAACGTAGGAACTATGTTTAGAGACCCTGATAATGCTTTACTTCCTAATTGGTTACATATACCAGTCGGATATCACGGTCGTAGTAGTTCTATTATCCCATCAGGAATTCCCGTACATCGCCCACAAGGTCAAAAATTAATCAATGGTACAGAAAAACCAATTTTTGGACCATCCAGATTAGTAGATTTCGAATTAGAAATGGCCTTTATTACTACAGATGCTAATCATCTTGGAGAACCCATTCCTATTGAAGAAGCTGAAGATTATATTTTTGGTTTAGTTTTATTTAATGACTGGAGTGCTAGAGATATTCAGAAATGGGAATATGTTCCTTTAGGTCCCTTCTTAGCTAAAAACTTTGCTTCCTCAATATCACCGTGGATCGTTACATTAGATGCATTAGAACCATATCGTGTTGCAGGTCCAAAACCTCTTAAAGAACAATTACCTTATTTACAATATAAAGGAAATAAAAGTTTTGACATTAATCTAGAAGTTGCAATACAACCAGAAAAAGCTAAAGAAACAATTGTTTCTAAAAGTAATTTTAAACATATGTATTGGAATATGTCTCAGCAATTAGCGCATCACACCATAAACGGATGTCCAGTTAACTCTGGAGATATGATGGGTAGTGGTACGATATCAGGACCTACTCCAGATTCATATGGTTCTATGCTCGAATTAAGTTGGAGAGGAGAAAAACCTGTACAACTGAAAGAAGGTGGTAGTCGTAAGTTTATCGAAGATAATGATACTGTTATTATGCGAGGTCACTGCGAAAAAGATGGTGTAAGAATTGGGTTTGGAGAGGTCTCTACAAAACTACTTCCTGTCTTCAAAAAATAGAAAAAACTATCATTATAAAAAAGACCTCAAAATTTACTTTGAGGTTTTTTTGTTACCTTTTGGCATCAAAATTGAATAGGTGTCCCCCAAACATATTACATTATGAAAAGAATTCTACTTTTATTTTTAGTTACCGTTTTTACTTTTTCTTGTGGAGTTAAAAAAGGTGCTTTTGAAAATATTGACTCTGGAAGATATGATGAAGCAATTAATACCGCTATAAAAAAACTAAGAGGAAATAAAAACAAAAAAGGAAGACAAGACTATGTACTTATACTAGAAGAAGCTTTCGTAAGAGCTGTTGATCGTGACATAAATGCTATTACTTTTCTTGAAAAAGAAGGAAATCCAGCTAATCTAGAAAAAATTTATAATTGTTATAATACATTAAAAAATAGACAAGAAAGAATTCGTCCATTATTACCTCTTTATCACGTAGAACAAGGACGTAACGCTAATTTTACTTTTGATAATTATGATCAAAGAATTTTAGATACTAAAGAAAAATTATCTACCTATTTATATGATAGTGCGAAATCACTTTTATCTAACGCTAAAAGAAAATCAGACTATCGTAATGTTTATAATGATTTAATATATCTAAATAAGATAAGTCCAAATTATAAAAACACAAATGATTTAATAGAAGAAGCACACTATAAAGGAACTGATTTTGTTAAAGTAGCTATGAAAAACAACACCAATGTTATTATACCTAGAAGACTAGAAGATGACTTATTAAATTTTAGTACCTACGGATTAAATGACCTTTGGACAGTGTATCATAATGAGCCACAAAATTCGATTCAATATGATTATTTAATGGAAGTTTCTTTTAGAGAAATAAACATTTCACCTGAGCAAATTAGAGAAAGACAATTAGAAAAAGAAAAATTGATAAAAGATGGATGGGAATACCTTTTAGATGAAAACGATGAATTCGTTCGTGACGAAGAAGGTAATAAAATCAAAGTTGATAAAATGGTTACTGTACGATGTGAATACTACGAATTCATACAGTTTAAAGAAGTGCAAGTAGCTGGTAATGTTCAATATAAAAACTTAAAAACAAAACAACTACTAGATGCTTTCCCACTATCTAGCACCTATGTTTTTGAACATGTGTACGCCAATTATAATGGAGATAAGAGAGCTCTAGATGATGATTTAATTCGTTATTTAGGATTACAGGCAGTTCAGTTTCCTACGAATGAACAGATGGTTTATGACTCTGGACAGGACCTAAAGAATAAGTTAAAAGGTATTATCACAAGATATCGTTTTAATTGATCAAAAATAATTATAACGAATGATATCAAAGGACATCTTACTAGAAGCTGGAGCCACCTTAAAAGAATATATCCGTGGTGAACAGCTTTTTAAAGAAGGTGATAATGCTCGTTATTATTTTCAAGTATTCTCCGGAGAAATCAAAATGAACAATTATAATGATGATGGAAAAGAATACATACAAGGTATTTTTGATACAGGGAAAAGTTTTGGAGAACCTCCATTATTTGCAGATTTTAGCTACCCAGCTAATGCAGAAGCTATTTCGGATTCAAAAGTATGGCTATTGCCGAAAGATACATTTCTTAAAGTACTAGAAAACAATCCGTCTATTCATCATAAATTTACGAGCACACTTGCTCTACGTCTTTATTATAAGGCTATGATGGTATCCGAAATTTCAACCCAAGAACCTGAACACAGAATTCTAAGAATTTTAGACCATTTCAAAAAAAATAATCAGGATGGTTCTACAAACTCTTCTCTTTACAAAATAGAGCTCACTCGACAGCAATTGGCAGATTTAACTGGCCTAAGAGTTGAAACTGTGATTAGAGCTGTCAAAAAATTAGAACAAAAAGAAGAATTGGTAATCATAGAACGAAAAATATATCGATAATCTTCTTCTCTTTATGATTGAGATCATAAATTGGAGCTCCTTTCCTGAAATAACTTTGCACATAACTTTAAAACAATATGTTATGTATTCCAAATTATTAAAAGATTTCAGAGAAATGTATATGGCCTATATCCCATTAATGATCATTTTATCTAGCTGTTTAGGATCTGTAGCCGCGATGTATATCTTAATGCAAGAACGATCCTCAATGCAAGTAATTGAATTAACCATCTGTGTTATTATTTGCATGACATTTAATGCTTCTATTCTTGCTCAAATGAAACCAAAACTCGTTTTTAATTTATTAATCGCTAGTCTTACAATCAATACACTTTTAGTACTACTAAACTTTGGGTATTATTCTTAATAAGATAATATTATGAAACAAATAGAAAAAAGAGATATTGAAACCAGAGAAGATATTTTTAACCTAGTATCACAGTTCTATGGTAAAATAAGAAAGGAAAATATATTAGGCCCAATTTTTAATCAAGTAATAAGTAATTGGGACGAACACTTTAACATATTAACCGATTTCTGGGAAACCAATCTATTATTTGTTTCCAATTATAAAAGGAATCCTATCCAAATACACCAAAAAGTAGATGCAACCTTTCATGGGAATATAACAGAAAAACATTTTGGTATCTGGTTAAATTTATGGTTTGCAACAATTGATGAATTGTATTACGGAGAAAAGGCCCAAACTGCTAAAAGAAGAGCAAGGAAAATGTCGACACACCTGTATATAAAAATGTATGAATCCAGAATATTACAAAAAACTACTTGTCCTTTTCTTAACGAAAAGAACAACGGTATTTCTTAAACAAATTGATGTAAAACTTGTGGTGTAATAGCACTATGCGAAGCATGATGTACTGTTACTCCATTACGAATTATTATGAATTGAGGAGATTCGTGAAATACCTGAAACTTAGCCGAAATCTCTGAGGATATATCTCTGTGATTTAATAAATCTAAATAATATAAATCAACCTCATTTTCGGAAAGATCAAAACTACTTTCAAAATTTTTAATAACCATTCTACTAATTCCACATCTAGTAGAATGCTTAAAAATTGCTTGTGTTTTAGTCACAGAGGCTTTAGCAATCGTATCTAACTGCTCTAATGATTTTAACTCTTGCCAAGGTAGTGCTTGCTTTTCTTCTTTAGGTTCTTTGTCCTCTGATCCAAATATTTTACCGAATAATCCCATACATTTCTTTTCTTAATACAGCTACAAACTTAATTAAATGATTTCTATTTAATTGATAATTATGCTTTTTTGTCGAAACAGAATCAGTAACTTTACAATAAGTCAAAAAGTCAGCAAAAACAACAGTTTTGAAGACATTTTGACATCTTTTTACAGTCGGAATACTATTTGATCCTACTGGTTCAAAACAAAAAGATTACTCATGAATTTCAATAATTTCACTATAAAATCACAAGAGGCTATCCAGCAAGCTCAGCAGCTTGCTCAAGGTTATGGCCATCAACAAATTGAGAACGAACACATTTTTAAAGGCATATTTAATGTAGATGAAAATGTACTCCCTTTTCTTTTGAAAAAATTAAATGTAAATATCAACATATTACAACAAGTATTAGATAGTACATTAGAAAGTTTTCCTAAAGTAAGTGGCGGAGATATCCAATTATCACGTGAGGCTGGAAAATCGTTAAATGAAGCCAATATTATTGCTAAATCTATGGAAGATGAATATGTATCCATTGAACATTTAGTAATTGCCATTTTTAAATCTAAAAGCAAAATTGGTCAGATTTTAAAGGATCAAGGTGTTACTGAAAAACATCTAAAAGAAGCTATTAATGAAATCAGAAAAGGAGAACGCGTAACTTCGCAAAGCGCTGAAGAAACATATCAGTCTTTAAGTAAATATGCTAAAAACCTTAATGAATTAGCGGAGAATGGTAAATTAGATCCGGTAATTGGAAGAGATGAAGAAATTCGTAGAATTCTGCAAATTTTATCCAGACGAACAAAAAACAACCCCATGCTAGTTGGAGAACCTGGTACGGGTAAAACAGCTATTGCAGAAGGACTAGCACATCGTATTATTGTAGGTGATATTCCAGAAAACCTAAAGGAAAAACAGATTTATTCATTAGATATGGGTGCCTTAATTGCTGGCGCAAAATTTAAAGGAGAGTTTGAAGAGCGATTAAAAGCAGTCGTAAAAGAAGTAACTTCTAGTGATGGAAATATCGTATTATTTATTGATGAAATACATACTTTAGTTGGCGCCGGAGGTGGACAAGGAGCAATGGATGCTGCTAATATTTTAAAACCAGCTTTAGCACGCGGAGAATTAAGAGCTATCGGAGCAACCACGTTGGATGAATACCAAAAGTACTTCGAAAAAGACAAAGCTTTAGAAAGAAGGTTCCAAAAAGTTGTTGTTGATGAACCAGATACTGAAAGTGCTATTTCTATCCTTAGAGGAATTAAAGAAAAATACGAAACACACCATAAAGTAAGAATCAAAGACGAAGCAATAATTGCAGCAGTAGAATTATCTCAAAGATATATCACTAACAGATTTTTGCCAGACAAAGCCATTGATCTTATGGATGAAGCTGCCTCTAAACTAAGAATGGAAATTAATTCCAAACCAGAAGAGTTAGATGTTTTAGATCGTAAGATTATGCAATTAGAGATTGAGATAGAAGCTATCAAACGTGAAAATGATGAATCAAAATTAAAATCTCTCAACGCTGATCTTGCAAATTTTAAAGAAGAAAGGAATGAAATTTTTTCTAAATGGCAAAGCGAAAAAGAAGTTGTAGATGCTATTCAGAATACTAAAACAAACATAGAAGAATATAAGTTAGAAGCAGAAAGAGCCGAACGAAACGGAGACTATGGACAAGTCGCCGAACTACGTTACGGAAAAATTAAAGATGCTCAGGAAAATTTAGAAATATTACAAGAACAACTAAGTCAACAGCAGAGTAAATCTTCTTTAATCAAAGAAGAGGTTACCAATGATGATATTGCAGAAGTAGTTGCTAAATGGACTGGAATTCCAGTAACTAGAATGTTACAGAGTGATCGTGAAAAGCTTCTAGTTTTAGAAAAAGAATTACAAAAACGAGTTGTAGGACAAATAGAAGCTATACAAGCAGTAAGTGATTCTGTAAGAAGAAGTCGTGCAGGACTTCAAGATCAAAAAAGACCTATTGGATCTTTCTTATTTCTAGGAACAACAGGAGTTGGTAAAACTGAATTAGCAAAAGCACTAGCTGATTATCTTTTTAATGATGAAAGTGCAATGACTAGAATTGATATGAGTGAATATCAAGAACGTCATTCCGTAAGTAGATTAGTGGGTGCTCCTCCAGGATATGTTGGATATGATGAAGGTGGGCAACTAACCGAAGCAGTAAGAAGAAAACCTTATTCTGTAATATTATTAGATGAGATTGAAAAAGCACATCCAGATACTTTTAATATATTATTACAAGTGTTGGACGAAGGCCGATTAACTGATAATAAAGGTAGAACAGCTGATTTTAGAAATACTATCATAATTATGACTAGTAATATGGGAAGCCATATCATTCAGCAAAAATTTGAAGCTGTAAAAGATGTCGATACCGCTATGGAAAGTGCTAAAGTAGAAGTGCTAGGATTATTAAAGCAATCAGTACGTCCAGAATTCTTAAATAGAATTGATGATATTATCATGTTTACACCATTAAATGAGACACACATAAAAGAAATTGTAAAATTACAATTAAGAAATGTATCCCAGATGTTAAAGGAACAAAATATAACCCTTGATGCAACTGATGAGGCTATTAATTTTCTATCTATAAAAGGTTTTCAACCAGAGTTTGGTGCTCGACCAGTAAAGCGTACCATACAAAAAGAAGTGTTGAATTCGTTATCCAAAGAAATTCTAGCTGGCAAAATATCTACAGAAAGTATTATACTTCTTGATGAGTTTGACAACAACTTAGTATTTAGAAATCAAACAGATCTTGTACTATAATTGATTAAAATGTTAATTAAATCCTAAAAAAAAGAGTTGGTTTTCTGTTGAAAACTGGCTCTTTTTTTCTTTTTCTCAGAAAAAGAACAGTAGCATAACCTATCACAGTGTCAATTTATTATGGTTTTACCGTAGTTATCAACAAGTGTATTCTTACATAGTTGATAAGTATTTCTTACAAAAAACAAACTTTTAAGTAAATTGCCCCTTAATGAAACCAGCTTTTGTATTATACTTTTGTGTACTTTCTTTCATGCTATCTTTTGGTCAAGACCAGAAGGAAATTCTCGCTGATATTAAGAGTAAATATTCTCTTATCAGAGAACTTGTGGACAACAATACGCTCAGACAGTATCATACAGATTATACCTGTGAAGAGTCTCTAGAAAAAGGCACTATTACTTTTTATTATAATAGTCGTGAGTTAAAACATATTATTCATCAATATACACAAGGACATGTTTCTTATAAAGATGAATATTATATCTGGGATGATCAATTATTCTTCGAATTCTCTACTCATAAAGTAAAATATAAAGATTATGAAAAGAATAGAAAAAAGAGAATACAAAAAGTGGATGTTGTACTTACATTAGAAGAACGTTTTTATTTCAATAATTTCGTTCCTATAAAATGTCAGTTCAAGGATTTTGAAACTAGAAGTAACCGAATAAAAAACCCTAAAACCAACTATGTAAGAAATCAAACTACGGATTGTGATCAATCGAGTAGAATAATTGAAAAATATTATATCCTACTAGAATATCAAGATCTCGACATTGTGGACGCTTGTGCATTGCCAAGAAGTATTTCGAAAATTGTATCCGATGATATTATTTATAGTAGTTTAGGTAAGAACTAATCCCATCACT
This sequence comes from Aquimarina sp. Aq107, assembly GCF_943733665.1. Classification (NCBI taxonomy): domain Bacteria; kingdom Pseudomonadati; phylum Bacteroidota; class Flavobacteriia; order Flavobacteriales; family Flavobacteriaceae; genus Aquimarina; species Aquimarina sp. Aq107. The sequence continues at coordinate 2,549,503 of NZ_OX030782.1, forward strand.
TCACGATAATTCTTTTGGTCACAGAAGTATTGTTATAATAAAACCTCGCTAAGTAAAATCCCGAAGATATATTTAAATTAACCTTTGTTGTTTCATTAAAAGATTGAGCAACTAACATATTACCTAAAGTATCATATATTTCTAACTTACCTTGTTTTCCTTTAGCAGATACCATAATATAATCATTGGCCGGATTAGGATATAGCAAGAACTCTGACACTTCATTTTCATCTATAGATAGGGTATTAGACCAAACTTCTCCCATATTGTTACCCCATATATATTCTGCAAGATCAGGTTGATCGATAAAAGGATTACGGTTGAATTGCCAATTATAAATAACATTATTACGATTCATTTCGAAATCATCTGGAGGATCGTTTCTATGCCAATCCAATAAAATTGCTAAATCACCTAACTGACCAACAGTACTATTATCAGGATCTCCATTTACCACGTCAAGTCCATTATAGCGTACGGTTAGGAAAAAAATACTTCTTGCTACATCACCTTGCCAGCTTCCTTGAGTTCCACTTGGACCAGCATACTCACCATAATCTTGATTTCCTCTAGAGCTATTTTCTGGACCATCTGTAGCTCTCAATCCATGTGCATCAGAATTCGCATGCCTTAATGAATCTGGTCTGGTAACTGTAAATACATTAATTCCATCTGCAAAATCATCTGCATCAATATTATTAAAACCTCCTCTAGATCTTGGATATGTATGTTCACGATTCCATTTTCCAACGCTACTACCTCCACTAGTTTGAAAATCTAGCTTTGGTCTCTGTTGTTCTGTATATAATAACCATACTTGATTACTATTGAGTGGGCTCTCATCAGCTTCTTTTAATATATCAATAATATCAGCATACGTTTGTGCCCTTACAATAGTAGGATCTGCAATAATATCTTGTATTGCTTGTACTAAATTAGTATCAGATAATCCTTCTAATGAGTCATAATAATCTATTGGTGCTGTATTAGCTACATTACCAAATGTTGGATTTAATGGAGTTCCCCAAGAAGCCATTATAAAATCATTATCTATGACTTGTAGTTCTTTATTATCATTAAGACGAATAAAACCTGATGGAATTGCTCCAAAAGTAATTTTCATAATTTCATCTCCTTCATTATCCGTATCATCAATCAGTTGAATTGTATTAGTCACTGTATTCGTTCCTGCAGCAATAGTTATGGAAGTGCTTCCAGAATAATCTGCCACGGTAAAGCTTTCATTAGTAATAGTAACATCAAAAGTAAGGTCACTCGTTACATTTGTTTCTGTCGTAAATATCATATCAACATTATCTCCTTCATTATATTGATCAAAAGAAGTAGTTATCGAAATACCATTAAATTGAGTACCACTTCCATCATTAAGTGCTCCTGGAGTAGGAGTTTTTACCTCGTATGTACCATCATCCTTACGTTGTATGGATTCTATAGTTTTATTATTATTCTCATCCTCATTGATTTGTTCCATAACTCCCAACAAAGTCATAAGACCTGTATCATCGGCATCATCCGTGTCATGAATTAGCGCATCTAACAAATTAGTAGTTGTTGCAACAGTTCCTTCGGGAAAATCTGTATCATTTCCTATATAGATAGCTACTGCATCCGCTCCATTCTGTATAATATTCTCTGATAACAAAACATCAGGTACTGGAGAAACTTCAGGACCTCCAATTAGAAAAATCCCATTATCATCTGTTGTATATCCATCAAGATCTAATGAAAAATAACTTGCATCTCCTCCACTTGTTGAACCATTAAATAAGACAATAACAAATCCATTTAGAGAAAAGTTAGGAGCATCAGATTTCAATTCTATAAATTCTTGAGTATCTGTACTGGGTGTATCAGCATCTAGCTCATTAATTACAACCTGAGCAAAAGAAAATTGTGCAAAAAACAGTATAAAAAAGAAAGCATAAAGATTTTTCATAATCATAAAAATTAGCATAGCAATATAGGCATAATACTTAGTGCACTAAGTTATCTTTATATTAAAAATTAAATCTTCTAAAAACAATGAAATTAAAATCTAATGTTAAAAGAAAGTTTTAAAATATACCATTTGGTATATTTTAAGTATATTTGACCTATTAAAATTCTTTACATGCTTACCAAAGCCGAAAAAACTTCAGAGTTTATAGTTCAAACAGTTGCTCCTATTTTTAACAAAAATGGATATGCAGCTACAAGTTTGAGTGATATTACTAAGGCAACTGGTTTAACTAAAGGAGCCATTTACGGAAATTTCAAAAATAAAGAAGACTTGGCTATTGCAGCGTTTACAATGACTGTCAAAAACATGTTAAGACGTATAACTGATCATCAGACACTGAGTAATTCTCCAGTTGAAAAGCTATTTCTCATTACAGACTTTTATAGAAATTATTACAATTACAGTCAAGAATTAGGAGGATGCCCTGTTCTTAATATGGGAGTTGATGCAAAACATCAAAATAGTCCTCTTTTTAAGTATGTACAATATACAATTGATAAAATTCAAAATAATCTTGCCTTACTAATCAATGAAGGAAAAAATTGTGAAGAAATTAAATCTGATATAGATTCTATAATCTATTCAAAAAGGTTATATACCATGATAATTGGAGCGATATTTATGACACATACCATGGAAGATAATAGTTATTTATTGCAAACTATGGACCAAATAGACACTATGATTCTTAATGAATTGAAACTATAAACATTTTTTTTAAACTAAAATATACCAATTGGTATAAAATGAAAAATATTATGACAGCATTACCAAAAATCTTAGAAAGCAAAGCAAAGATCAGATTTCAACATTGCGATCCATTCAACCATCTTAATAATGCAGAATATATTAATTATATGATCAACGCTAGAGAAGATCAAATAATTAACTATTACGATTTAGACCTTTTTAAAATGGCACAAACGCAAGGCATAAGTTGGGTTGTAGGAAGTAATCAAATTGCATATTTACGTCCAGCATTGTTGATGGAAGATGTTATTATTGACTCACAACTTATATCATTTTCCGAAAATGAATTACATGTTGAAATACGTATGTGGAATCACAATAAAGCTGAACTAAAAGCGGTTATGTGGAGTTCTTTTGTGCATTTTAATTTATTAAAACAAAAACGTTGGAATCACGTTCCTGAACTGATGGAATTGTTTAATTCTGTATTAAATCCATTGGAAGTTAATACCTTTAATCAAAGAATTTTACAACTAAAACCACAAAAAGTGTAACATATCGTTATGTAAGGAGTCTTATATATACATCAATCAACAAAATCTAACCATTATGAAGACTTCCGATGATCTTGGCTCCTCTCACAAGAAGAGAAGTTCATATTTTTTTATTGCATTTTTTGTAATTGCAATATTTTCTATGGCGATAGTAGCTTGGAAATTAGGGGTATTTGAATAACTTTCTAATAATTTAGAAGTTTATATTATGTACTCCCACTATATAATATTAATCAAAAAAAAGTAAAGGAATTGAAGAATGGCTCTGTTATGAAAACAGAGTCATTTTTAATTCTCTTTTATTACCTTACTAAAATAGCAGAAAATTCTTTCCTGCAAATCTTACCTTTAATTTTTCGTCCTGATAACCTATTATTTCATCGAAAAGCTAATACCAGCTATACTAAATAATTGTTTCTATCGTTTCGCTAAAATCTGGTTAACCAGCATTAATTAAATATATTCAACTCCTCAAAAACAAATTATGAAACTTAACTTTACACATCAAAAACAATTATCTACCCTAATTCTCTTTTTAATTTTTAGTTCTTTTAGCTATGCTCAAACTGTGGTCGAAAGATATGGTAGGTTACAAGTTAACGGAAGCCACGTTACTGCAGAAAATGGAGAAAAAATAAGCCTAGCCGGAATGAGTCTATTCTGGAGTAATGCAGGTGATGGTGGAGATTTCTATAATAGTCAAACAGTAAATCATTTAGCAGATGATTGGAAAAACCCTATCATAAGAGCAGCTCTTGGTGTTAAAGAAGATTGGGATGGAGGTACTGGTTATATAGATAATACTGCAGCCCAAAAAGCAAAAATTAGGACTGTTATAGATGCAGCTATTGCTAAAGGAGTTTATGTAATCATTGATTGGCACACTCATGCTGCGGAAGTATATAAGGATGAAGCCGTAGCATTTTTTACAGAAATGGCAGAATTATATGGAAATAATGATCACGTTATCTATGAGATCTATAACGAACCTATAAATCAATCTTGGAATGATGTTAAAAATTATGCTAATGATGTAATTGCAGGAATACGTTCTAAAGATCCAGATAATTTAATTATCGTTGGGAGCCCAACTTGGTCGCAGGATGTAGATAAAGCTGCTGCTGATCCTATCACAGGAGATCCTAACCTAGCCTATACTTTACATTTTTATGCTAATACACATAAACAGTTTTTAAGAGATCGAGCATTAGCTGCTATGAACAGTGGAATTGCATTATTTGTTACAGAATGGGGTACTACGGATGCTAGTGGAAATGGTGGATACAATCCACAAGAGTCACAGATCTGGTTAGACTTTATGATTGAAAACCACATAAGTTATGTAAATTGGACAGTTTCTCATAAACCAGAAGATTCTTGTGTTGTGAGTCCAAATATGGGAGTACAAGGATTGATAAATGGAAATCTAACAACATCAGGTATTTTTATCCGAAATCATTTACTTGCTCGAGCAGCAACCTTAAGCGTTGATGATTTTACAATTAACAACGAAAAACTATCATTGGCTCAAAATCCAGTAAACGATATTCTCTCTATTACCTCTAATACTATAATAGATGATCTAACAATTTATGATATGAATGGAAGATCTGTTTTTTATAAGGATTTAAATAAGAACAATCCTCAGGTTAATATTAACACCCTAAATTCAGGTAATTACATTTTAAAAGTAAGTTCTAATAGCAATACAACTACCACAAAATTTGTAAAACAGTAGTTTTATTAAATAACTTATAAAAATTTTACTAGTAAAGCCTCTAAGAACTATCTTAGAGGCTTTACTAATTTTATAATGAATACTATTATTTTGCGCTTTATTTTCACAATTCTAATTACTCAAATTCTAGTTTCTTGCGCTAGTATAACCAATAGCACAGTTAATGACTCTCTAAAATTAAAATATCTAGATGAACACGTAATATATAATGACTCTATTTTTGAGGGCAGTAGAATTGGAGGGCTTTCGGCTATTGAATATCATAAAGAAGAGGATACCTATTACTTTGTTTGTGATGACGCAAAAAATCCTAGGTTTTACAAAGCAAAAATTTCTCTTGATAATAATATTATTGATAAAATTGATATAAATCAACTAATCAAAATAAAAGATCAAGAAAATCAATTTCTGGAGAATAATGTAGCTGACTTAGAAGCTATCAGGATATATGATAAAAATAAATTTATATTAAGTAGCGAGGGATCTATAAAAAACAAATATGATCCTACCATTTTTATAACAGATATTGATGGGAATTACAAAAGTAAATTTCAACTTCCCTCCTATTTTTTAACAGGTGATAATTCTAAAAATCAACCAAGACATAATGGTGTTTTTGAAGGACTTGTCAATGATATAAATAACAAAGGATATTGGGCCGCAATGGAGCTTCCGTTAGAACTTGATGGCGATGAACCAACTTTTGATAAATCTGGAGCTCCCATAAGAATTACTCATTTTAATGTAAAAACAAAAACAGCTGACTTTCAATTCACTTATCCACTAGATAAACTAGCGAAAGATCCTAAAGGAAAATTTGGTGTAAATGGAGTTACGGGCTTATTACAACTTAATAAATCTCAATTTATAATTATAGAACGAGGATACGCCGCAGGTTATGGTACACAAGGTAACACGGTAAGAATATATTTAGCAAATATAAAAGATGCTACTAATACCGTGGCGTTTGAATTTTTAAAGAATAAAAAATATCAATTAGCAACTAAACAACTACTTTTTGATTTCGAAACTATTAGAAATCAACTAACAAATCAGATTGTTGATAATATAGAAGGTATTACTTTTGGCCCTATATTAGCAAATGGAAATCAATCGTTATTGTTAATTTCAGACAATAATTTTAATCCAACTTCGGAACAGATCAATCAATTGATATTACTTGAAGTACTAAAAAACAAATAATCATGAAAACTAAATACATCTCTACAGCTATTTTATTAATAGGTATTGTTTTTTCGAGCTGTGCTCAAAAGAAATCTGAAAATGTTAGTACCACTACTTATATTTTGGTGAGACATTCCGAAAAAGATCTTAGTGATCCAACCAATAGAAACCCAAACTTAACTGAAGAAGGAAAAAAAAGATCTGAGAATCTTGTTAGTATATTAGCCGATTTTAAAATTGATAAAATATACAGTACGGACTATGCCAGAACCTTGCAAACTGCCAGTCCTATATCAAAAGACCGAAATATTGAAGTGTCCATCTACGACCCTAGAAAACTGTATGATGATAAATTTCAAAAAGAAACACTAGGAAAGACATCCATAATCGTTGGCCATAGCAATTCAACTCCAACCTTTGTTAATAAAATTATGGGAGTTGAGAAATACAGCTCTATTGATGAAAAAAACTATAGTAAGCTTTTTATTATTAAAGTAACAGGAGATGTAATAACAGATACTGTTCTTAATATTAATTAACAACAATCATTGTTATCATAAACATAAATATCATCTAGTTCTATTTTAGATAACAGTTTTAATTGATCCTTATCAAACATGGAATCTAATTCTGATAAAGGTGTCGATAAATTGCTAGCCTTATAATTATTATAATCAACGAATCTAATTCCATTAACTACCCTAGCATTATATGCTTCTCTAAAACGAATTCCTCCTCCATCTACTGCATATTTATATGCTAAATAATCAATGGTGAAATTTTCTTTATGAATCCAATACATGAATTCATCTTCATAATCCGTACCGCCACCTTCTTGATCAAAAGTAACTTTGATTTTATAGTAAGCAGAGCCTTTTAACTTAGATTCGCCAACAAGTTCCTTATGAACAGCTGGGGCATTCAATCCATATGGTAAGTTTGCAAAATAATGCACCGAATTTACACCATCACTAATTTTAGTTACCATCGAATCCACAACTTTAACTTTACAACTTTCAATAGTCCTAGACAAGCCTTTATTACTAAGAATATCATGAGTCATACCATCATTGCTGAACACTACTCTTTCTAATTGATATCGCCCATTGCTGCGTATACTCCTATATTCTTTTCCTCTAAAAGAAAACCTAATCATGACATTATCAAATTTTGCACCTCCAGCATTTTCAATAGCTTTATCGACAATCTGTTGAGCATTATATTGAATCGTAGGAGTTGCAAAAGATAGTAAAAACAATATCCCACATAAAAATGAAAACTTCTTCATAATTTTTCTATTAACTTCAAGACTAAAATAGTTGTTACACTATCAATAATTCTAATAATTTTGTTAAACTAAAAACGTAATAGTAATGTTCGTATTAGGCGAATTCTAATAACAAAACTTTCATTAAAAGATGTAATTTTAAGTTTATTTTTTTTTAATATTCAAAAAGATAATTATTTTGCAATACCTAAATCTTATGAATACTATGAAATATATATTATTATTTTTGGTTTGTATAGCAGCGCAGCCATTATTAGCGCAAGATGCTGCTGCCTATGAAAAAACTACTAAAGCCTTCCAAGAAAATTTTAACGCACAAAATATAGATGCTATTTTCGATTTATACTCGACCGAAATGCAGGAAGAAATGACCAAAGAAGGAGTTACACGTTTTATAAAAGGATGTCATTCTCAATTTGGTAACCTAAATACACTAACATTTATTGAATCTGCAGAAGGAATCAATAGCTATACAGCAGCTTTTGACAATATTAGTTTAGTAATGGAACTAAAATTAAATCCTGATGGAAAAATTGGGACTATACAATTTCAAGAACCTTAAAAATTTTATTACAATATAAATAACAAAGCTTTCTTTAGGGAAAGCTTTTTGTATTTTTGCATACGTTGCAAACTATTTGCATATAAAAATCATGAGTCAAAATAGGATTAATATACTTAATAGAAAAGCTAAATTCGAATACGAATTTTTAGACAAATACACAGCTGGAATTAAACTAGTAGGTACAGAAATAAAAGCTATTAGAGAAGGAAAAGCAGGTATTGCAGAAAGCTTCTGTGAGTTTCATAATAATGGAGAACTCTTTGTTATTAATATGAATATTGAAGAATATTCTCACGCCACCTATTTTAATCATAATCCTAAAAGTGAACGAAAGTTATTGCTAAACAGGCAAGAATTAAAAAAGCTAGAGAAAGAAGTCAAAAATTCTGGTCTTACCATTATACCTACTAGATTATTTGTAAATGATAGAGGTTTAGCCAAATTAGATATCGCTCTTGCTAGAGGTAAAAAACTTTATGACAAGCGTGAAACTATTAAAGATCGGGACAATAAACGTGCTCTAGATCGCATAAAAAAAGATTATAAGTAATTTTTACTACAATCACTTTATTCGATCATCATATTATCATATGCTCTCTGTTCCTCTAACTGCAATTTAAGATTTTCAGGATCTTGATCTAATCGTTTTACTGCTTCAATATAACCTGGATGATCACTATACTTTAAACTTAAGAAAGCATAAGAAGGTAAAGATAAAAATAAATACCCCAGAAGAAGAAAAACAATAACTCTAGGTAATAACCTTTGATAAAAAGGTCTTTTTTCCTTTATAACTTTAATAAACCCAATTATAAAAATAATATTCAGTAGGTTAATCCCTATAATCAGCATTTCTTTACCAAACGGCCAACGAAACATTTTAAATAACAACCCTATTAATAAAATAGAAATTGAAATTCCAGTTAATATAGCTCCTACTATCCTCCAGATCGGAATACCTTGATAAGATTCCTTTTTAAAAACTTTTAGAAAAGGTATTTCATTAAAAATAGCAAAACCGAAATAAAAATAAAGACAAGAAAACCCTAATAAAGAAATAATTGTAATTGTGCTCCCAAAAGGATAATCAAGCAAATAAATTAAAAAACCAATACTAATAGCAATAGGTAAAATATAAAGTTCTAATTTCCTCATTATCCTGCGCTAATTCTTATCTTCTAATAAAGGTACAAAGCGAAACTCTCCAAATTCATGTTTTTCAAACTTGGTGTCACTTTTACGTATAAATAATGTCATTACCTGTGGATCGTTACCAACTGGAATAACTAACCTACCTCCTATTTCTAATTGGGCCAATAAGGGTTTAGGAACATAAGGAGCACCAGCTGTTACGATAATACCTTTATAAGGAGCAAACTGCTCCAAACCTTTATATCCATCTCCAAAAGATAGATGTTTAGGACGATATCCTAGTTTTGGTAAAAAAAGTTTCGTTTTTTTAAAAAGCTCTTGTTGTCTTTCTATACTATAAACTTTGCAACCTAATTCGCATAAAACTGCTGTTTGATATCCCGATCCAGTACCTATTTCTAATACTTTATCTCCACGTTCAACCTCTAGCAATTCTGATTGAAAGGCTACGGTATATGGCTGAGAAATGGTTTGATCAGCTCCAATTGGGAAAGCTTTATCCTGATAAGCATGGTCATCAAAACTAGAATCCATAAATAAATGCCTTGGTATCTTATTAATTGCACCAAGAACCAATTCATCTTTAATTCCTTTGCCAACTATCACGTCGACAAGCTGTTTCCTTTTACCAGCGTGTTTTAGCGTATCTTTAGATTTCATTAGGGTAGATTAACGAGATAAAATTACGTAAAGATTTTAAAGAATAACGAACAATTTGAGCATTAAAATGATTATTTTATATTTTAGATAGAATTAAGATTTATAAATTATAAATAATACTATTTTTGTGTAAAATCTTGAATTATGCTCAAAGCCGGAGTACTTGGCGCAGGACACCTTGGAAAAATTCATCTACGTCTCCTGAAACAATCTGAAAATTACGAACTGGTTGGTTTTTATGACGCCAGTGAAAAACAAGCAAAAGCTATTGCAGAAGAATTTGGTTATCAATTATTCAATTCTGTAGAAGAATTGATAGCTGCGGTGGATGTTGTAGATATTGTAACACCTACTTTTGCTCATTTTGAAGTAGCTAAACAAGCCATACAAGCTGGAAAACACGTCTTTATAGAAAAACCAATTACCAATACGGTTGAAGAAGCTGAAAAACTAATTGAGCTTGCTAATACTCATAATGTAAAGGGTCAGGTTGGTCACGTAGAACGTTTTAACCCAGCATACACTTCTGTTTCCAAGAAGATTGATAATCCAATGTTTATCGAAGCTCATAGATTAGCTGAGTTTAATCCTAGAGGAACGGATGTTCCTGTTGTTTTAGACTTAATGATTCATGATATCGATGCGATACTAAGTGTTGTGCATTCTGATGTAAAACATATTAGCGCCAGTGGAGTGTCTGTAATAAGCGAAACTCCTGATATCGCAAATGCTCGTATCGAATTCGAAAATGGATGTGTCGCTAACCTTACTGCAAGTCGTATCTCTTTAAAAAACATGCGAAAAGCTAGATTTTTTCAGAAAGATGCCTATATCTCTGTTGATTTCTTCGAGAAAAAATGTGAAGTAGTAAAAATGAAAGATGCGCCAGAAAAACCTGGTGATTTTGATATGATCTTGCAAAATGCGGAAGGTATAAAAAAACAAATCTATTTTGATAATCCAGAAGTTCCTTCGAATAATGCAATATTAGACGAACTAGACACTTTTGCCGAAGCTATTAATAACGATACGACTCCTATTGTATCCTTGACTCAAGGTAAAAAAGCACTGGAAGTAGCATTACAGATTATTGGATGTTTTAAAGACGACCAACAACAAAAAGCATAAACAAACATAAATACACCATAAAGGTGAATCACAACAACTATAATTCATGAAAAACGTAGCAGTAATTGGTGCTGGAACGATGGGGAATGGAATTGCCCATACTTTTGCACAAAAAGGTTTTAAAGTTCAATTAATTGATATTTCTCAGCAGTCACTAGATAAAGGATTGGCAACAATCACTAAAAATCTTGATAGAATGATTGCTAAAGAAAAAATTTCTGAAGCTGACAAAGAGGCTACTCTTGGTAATATTTCGACATATACAAGTATCAAAGAAGGTGTAGAATATGCTGGTCTTGTGGTAGAAGCAGCCACAGAAAATGTTGATTTAAAACTAAAAATATTTAAGGATCTAAGTGAAGCATGTCCAGAAGACACAATCTTAGCTACGAATACTTCTTCTATTTCTATTACCCAGATTGCTGCGGTAACTAAAAGACCTGATATGGTCATAGGAATGCATTTTATGAATCCTGTACCAATCATGAAATTGGTAGAGATCATAAGAGGTTACAACACATCAGATGAAGTAACCAATACGATCATGGAAATGTCCAAAACGTTAGGCAAGGTTCCTGTAGAAGTTAATGATTATCCTGGTTTTGTTGCGAATAGAATTTTGATGCCTATGATCAATGAATCTATTGAGACTTTATATAATGGCGTTGCTGGAGTATCTGAGATCGATACAGTTATGAAATTAGGAATGGCTCACCCAATGGGACCTTTACAATTAGCTGATTTTATAGGATTAGACGTCTGCCTTTCTATTCTTAATGTAATGTATGATGGTTTTAAAAACCCAAAATATGCACCTTGTCCATTGTTAGTTAATATGGTAATGGCAGGAAAACTTGGAGTAAAAAGTGGTGAAGGTTTCTATGATTACTCAGAAAGCAGAAAAGCAGAAAATGTAGCAAAGCAGTTTGTATAAATTGGAAGTAAAAGATATGATTGTTTTATGAAGATATATCTTTCAATTACTTTAATCGTATTGCTATCACTATCGTGTAAAAAAAAACATATAGTAGTTTCTAAAGATACTTCATCTGCAAATAATCTAAAAACTAAGATTCAGGTTCAAAATAAATATGGGATATACGATTCATTATTCAAACAGCATGAAGAATTTATTTCCAAAGACTTTGATTTTCCAGTAGGTAAACCGAATGCTAGAGGATATTACAACGCTCAGAAGTTTACAGAAAATAATCATTTAGGTGACGATTGGAATGGTGTTGGGGGTGGTAATTCTGATCTTGGAGATGCCATCTTTTCTATAGCAAATGGATATATCTCTTTTGCTGATAATATTGGTGGAGGCTGGGGAAATGTAATACGTATTATTCATCAGTACAAAGGCAACTATTACGAATCTGTCTATGCCCATTGTCAAACCCTCAAAGTAAAAAAAGGGGACTTTGTTAAAAAAGGGGAATTAATTGCCACTATCGGAAATGCAGATGGTATTTATTACGCGCATTTGCATCTGGAGATAAGAGATGATATCTTTATGGACATTGGTGGTGGATATTCTGAGGATACTAAAGGATATGTAGATCCTACTAAATTTATAAAAGAAAATTAATGGCAAGAATAAACCCGTTCAAGGCAGTTCGTCCTACAAGAGATAAGGTAAGTTTGATTGCATCCCGATCTTACCAAAGCTATACTCCAGAGGAAAGAGATTCTAGAATGGATTATAACCCATACTCCTTTTTACACATTGTCAATCCTGGATATAAATATCACAAAGAAATCTCTGGAGAAGATCGATATAAGCTTGTTCGTAACAGGTATTTAGAATTTAAAGAAGATGAGATCTTTATGCAAGATGAAACTCCGTGTTTCTATGTATATAAAATTGTGAATCGAGAGCAAGAGTCATTTTGTGGAATTATAGCCGCTGCTAGTGCCGAGGACTATGAAAATGACATCATCAAAAAGCATGAGGACACCTTAGCTGATCGAGAAACTACTTTTAAGCAATATCTAAAAACCGTAGGATTTAATGCCGAACCGGTGCTCCTCACCTATCCTGACAACGATACAATTTCTAAAATAATAGAAAAAGTTATCCAAGAAAGATCAGAGTATGAGTTTACAACTACCTATCGTGACACACATTATTTATGGAAAGTAGAGGATAAAAAAAGTATTGAGCAAATTCAATCGGCTTTCGACACAATGGAAATCATATATATTGCCGATGGTCATCATAGGTCTGCTTCTTCATATTTACTTTCAAAAGACTTAGCATCAAATAACGAAAAACATATTGGTAATGAGCCTTATAACTTCTTTATGAGTTATTTAATCCCTGAATCAGATCTAAGAATTTATGAGTTCAATAGATTAATTAAAGATCTTAATGGATTATCCAAAGAAGAATTTTTAATTCGTTTAGATGAATGGTTTAGGATAGAAAATCGTGGTATTGAAGTATATAAGCCATCAAAACCAAATCATTTTAGTATGTATTTGGATGGCGAATTCTATTCATTATATCTTAGAAAAACCATCTATGAATTTACAAATGCTCTGGAGGAACTAGATGCACAGATTTTGTTTAAAACAGTATTAGCTCCTATACTTGGTATTCACGATCTTAGAACAGATACCAGAATAGAATATTCTCACGGAAAAAATGATATTGTATATGTGAAAAGCAAAATAGATCAAGGAGAATTCGAAGTAGGTTTTGGATTATTTCCAGCCACTGTAAATCAAATGAAGAAAATAGCAGACCAAGGTTTAAAGATGCCTCCAAAAAGTACATATATTGAGCCAAAGCTAAGAAGTGGTATTACTATTTATGAATTCTAACATGTTGTAAAAAGTTATAACTAGATATAGACCAATCGTTATTTAATTTTGTAATTTTAGGTATCTTTGTACCTTATGAATTCTATTGAGGAGAACCTAAAACACATCCAAAAATCACTTCCAGAAGGAGTTACTCTCGTTGCTGTATCTAAAACCAAACCAATATCCGACTTAATGGAAGCTTATAAAGCTGGCCAAAGAATTTTTGGAGAAAATAAGATTCAGGAAATGACTCAGAAATGGGAAGAATTACCAAAAGATATTTCTTGGCATATGATCGGTCATGTACAGACCAACAAAGTGAAATACATGGCACCTTATGTTGATACCATACACGCTGTAGATAGCCTAAAACTTCTAAAAGAGATTAATAAGCAAGCTGTTAAAAATAACAGGACTATTAATTGTTTTTTACAAGTCAAAATAGCAAAAGAAGAAAGCAAATTTGGACTTAGTGAAGCAGATGCAATAACACTTTTAAAATCAGATGATATTAAACCCTTAACTAATATTAAAATTAAGGGATTAATGGGAATGGCAACTTTTACGGACAATAAAGAGCAAATCGAAAACGAATTCAAAAAAATTCAATCTCTTTTTAATGACCTTACCAGAGACAACCCTACTTTTAAAACATTATCGATTGGTATGAGCGGTGATTATAGACTTGCCATCGACTGTGGTAGCACTATGGTTCGTATCGGAAGTTCTATTTTTGGAGCTAGAAATTATAGTCATTAAAAAATAGTACTTTAGATCAAAAATAAATGAATTTATAAAGACTACCCCACAGAAACCTATGATGTATGCGATTTTAGATATTGAAACTACTGGAGGAAAGTATAATGAAGAAGGAATTACGGAAATTGCAATCTACAAATTTGATGGTCATAAAGTTGTTGACCAATTCATTAGCCTAATCAATCCGGAAAGACCTATTCAACCATTTGTTGTAAATCTTACAGGGATTAATAACAAAATGCTTAGAAACGCTCCTAAATTTTATGAAGTAGCTAAAAGAATAGTAGAAATAACAACTGATTGTATTATCGTAGCTCATAATGCGTCTTTTGATTATCGCATTCTAAAAACAGAATTCAACAGACTTGGTTTTGATTTTGAGCGTCAATCCCTGTGCACAGTAGAATTATCCCAAAAACTTATTCCAGATCAAAAGTCTTATAGCCTAGGTAAACTAGTTCGTAGCCTAGGGATTGCCATTTCTGATAGGCATAGAGCTACTGGAGATGCACAAGCTACTGTAAAACTTTTTAAATTACTATTATCTAAAGATCTAGAAAAAAATATTCTAAAAGAAACAGTAAAGCTAGAAACCAAAAGAAAAGTAGATGATAAACTACTTAAGCTTATAGAAAACGTCCCCGCTGTAACCGGAGTTTACTATATGCATCGAGAAGACGGCACTATCATTTATATAGGAAAAAGTAAAAATATCAAAAAACGAGTTACTCAACATTTTACAAATGATAATAGAAAATCTAAAAATATTCAGGATGAAGTAAGTAATGTAACCTATGAAATTACTGGGAGTGAATTACTTGCTCTTTTAAAAGAAAATGAAGAAATAAAACTTAACCGTCCAAAGTATAATCGAGCTTTAAAAAGAAATAAATTCGATCAGGGATTATACCAATTTACTGACAAAAAAGGATACAGGAACTTAATAGTAAAAAAAGTAGATCAGAATAAAAAAAGTATTACCACATTTACAAACAGACAACAAGCAAAATCATTTATGTACCGTTGGACCGAAGAATTTAAGTTGTGTCTTAAATTGATGGATCTGGACAGCAGTAAAGGGAATTGTTTTAACTATAGTATAGAGAAATGTAATGGAGCTTGTTTATTAGAAGAATCAGCTGAAGATTATAATATTAGAGTTCAAGAACTTATAACTGTCAATTCTTTTGAAGATAAAAGTATGATGATTATTGATCGTGGGCGAGAGATTGATGAGCAAAGCGTAATATTAGTTGAAGAAGGTAAGTTTATAGGAATTGGGTATTTTAATCTAAACCATCAGATTAATAATATCGATATATTAAGATCTATAATCACTCCTATGAACCATAATAGAGATGCTCAACATATTATACAGAGTTATGTACGACAGCATAAAAGATTAAAAGTTGTACTATTAGATAAAAACAAAATAAATTCTGAGGAGTAACATTTTTGATATAATAGACACTAAATACTATATACAAATTATTTTCGATGCATCATTTTTTTTTATCTGTTCTATTTTTTTTACTCTCAATTTCAAGTATCTCTCAAGAAAGTTATAATCACAAAAACCTAGTAGTAAGTGAATATGATTTAAAAGGAACTCGTTACGAAAAAGATACTACTGCTAATGCTTTTTATATTTATGAAAAAGGGTTTAGTAGAATACAAAATGGTGGCAACTATAACCTACTCACTGATTACAGTGCAAAAATAAAGATCCTAAATAAAGAAGGTTTTGATAAAAGTACAGTAACAATATTCTTATATAAAAGTAAAAATGGAAAAGAGCTATTTCGAAATCTCACTGCCTATACATACAATCTGGAAGATGGCAAAGTCAGAAAGACAAAACTAGAAGAAGACCAAATATATCAAGAAAAATATGATGAGCATAATACTCTGGTTAAATTCACTTTCCCAAATATAAAACCAGGTTCAGTTATTACGTACTCGTATCAAGTAGAATCACCTTTTATATTTAATTTTAAAGGATGGGAATTTCAGGATGAAATTCCTAAACTATATAGTGAATATGTGACTGATCTTCCTGGAAATTATGTATACAACATTAGACTTGTTGGTAATCTAAAACTTGACGTTAACGAATCTAGCTTAATAAGAGATTGTATAGAAGTCAGTCGTGGAGGCTCTGCTAATTGTTCTCATAATCAATATATCATGAGAGATATTCCTCCGTTTAAGGAAGAAAAGTATATGACTGCAAAAAAAAACTACTTTTCTCGAGTCGAATATGAACTTAAAGAGTTGAAAAGATTCGATGGTACAAACAAAAAATATACAGAAACCTGGGAAAATGTAGACAAAGAACTGAAAAACGAAAAAGCTATTGGAGTACAGCTAAAAAAAATCAATATTACCAAAAATATTCTTCCAGACTCGATCCGAACAAAGCCAATAGGTTTAGATAAAGCTAAAGCAATATATAGATATTTTACTGATCAATATATCTGGAATGAAGAATATAAGATTTTCCGTGATGTTTCAATAAAAAATACTATTAACTCTAAAGTAGGTAACGTTGCGGAATTAAATATCCTATTACATAACATATATAAACAGCAAGGTTTTTCTGTTAAGCCTGTAATATTATCAACTAGAAAAAATGGATATGCAACAAAGATACATCCCGTACTTACTGATTTTAACTACTTAATAATTCAATTAGCTATTGATGAAAAAACTTATCAGCTAGATGCAACAGAAAAAACATTAGCATTTGGTCAGCTTCCATTTAGATGTTTAAACAAATATGGTAGGCTTCTTGACTTTAAAAACGGAAGTTTCTGGATAGATATTGCACCAGAAAAACGTTCTGTACATAATTACAGAGAAAAGCTCATACTAACGGACGAGCTATTATTTAAAGGTACATCGAAATATTTATACAGTGGATATCACGCCTATTTCAAAAGAAAGGCATTTCAAAAAACATCAGAAGAAAACTTCCTCAATAACATCCTTAATGAGGATGAAAATCTAACCGTATATGAACCAAGTATACAAAACAAAAATAATGTAGAAAAACCATTTATAGAGGAAATAGGTTTTACCAAGGTTGCAGAAAGTATCGACAATATCATCTACTTAAAACCTTTTACAAAAACTTTTTTTACTAAGAATCCTTTTAATTTAAATGAAAGAACTTATCCTGTTGATTTTGGATATAAAGACTATTATTCGCATATTGTTTTTTTAGATATTCCCGAAAACTATAATTTTTTGGATATCCCTAAAAACCGTAGCTATAAACTCCCTGGTAATGCAGGAAAACTAAATATCCTTTTCCAACAACACGGTAAAAAGTTAACAATCAACCATACAATTACATTTTTATCATCATATTACCCCGCCGAATACTATGATTCGTTAAAAGAATTTTTCAATTTAATAGTTGATATTGAAAATAACACTATCATAACTATAAAAAAGAACAGTTAATTTTTTAGTACTTTAGTTAAAATTATCAATTTTGAATCAGAAAATACACACCAGAAATTGGAAAGAAAAGTTACACGAAGTCATCTATGAGGCTGATACTCCACTGGGTAAAATATTTGATGTAATACTCTTAATCCTAATACTTTTGAGCATCATTTTTGTGATGATGGAAAGCGTTAAAGGGTTACCAGAAAAGACTTATGAATTTTTATATTATGCAGAATGGATCATTACGATTTTTTTTACATTTGAATATATCGCGAGAATAATTTCTATAAAAAAACCTTCCAAATATATATTTAGTTTTTATGGAATCATTGATTTTTTATCAACCATACCTTTATATTTATCATTTTTTATTGTCGGATCAAGTGCTTTACTTACTGTAAGAGCATTAAGATTACTGCGTATATTTAGAATTCTCAAAGTCTCTCGATACATTGGAGAATCAAATAAATTGGCTAAAGCCATTAAAGATAGTAGAGCAAAAATATTGGTGTTTTTATTTGCCGTTGTTGTTGTCTGCATCATTACTGGAACTTTAATGTACATTATAGAAGGAGAAGAAAGTGGTTTTAAAAGCATACCTATTAGTGTTTACTGGTGTATTGTAACATTAACAACGGTTGGTTATGGGGATATTGCTCCTGTAACTCCTGTTGGTCAGCTTCTAGCTGCAGTTATTATGATTATGGGATATGGTATCATAGCCGTTCCTACAGGTATTGTGAGTGCAGAATATTCTGCAAGTCAAAAAGCCACTGTTGTTAATGTAAATTCTCAGTCCTGTTCTAATTGTAATACGAGTAAACATCAAGATGGAGCTAAATTCTGTCATAACTGCGGACATACTTTATTCAATGACTAATACCCTTATTGTAGTTGTAGGCCCAACGGCCATAGGAAAAACTAGTTTAAGTATTAAACTAGCTCAAAATCTTGATTGCGAAATTGTTTCTGCAGATAGTAGACAGTTTTATAAAGAAATGTGCATCGGTACAGCAGTTCCAAGTACCGAAGAACTACAACAAGCTAAACATCATTTTATACAACATAAGAGTATACATGAAAATTACTCTGTAGGAGATTTTGAAAAAGAAGCTTTAGAAAAATTAACAGAACTCTTTAAAGAAAACAAATATGTCATTTTAGTAGGAGGCTCTGGATTGTACGTAGATGCCGTTGCTAAAGGATTAGATAGTTTCCCTAAAGCATCTGGAGCTATTAGAGAAACTTTAAAAGAACAATATAGTAAGGAAGGAATCGAAAGTTTACAACAAAAACTAAAGGAATTAGATCCTCTTTATTATGAAAAAGTTGATATCCATAACACACATCGTGTAATGAGAGCGTTAGAAATTTGTATTAGTAGCGGAAAACCTTATTCCTCTTTCATAACCAAAACACCAAAAAAAAGACCTTTTAATATTATTAAAATCGGTATTACAGCTGAAAGACAAATCATATACAACAGAATAAATGAAAGAGTCGATATAATGATCAATAATGGCCTACTAGAAGAAGTAAAAAGTTTATATCCCGATAAATCCTTAAATGCACTAAATACTGTGGGTTATAAAGAAATATTTGGATATATGGATGGCGATTCTGATTTAGATTTTGCGATTTCTGAAATCAAAAAAAATACCAGACGTTTTTCTAAAAGACAACTTACCTGGTTTAAAAAAGGTCAAGAAATAAAGTGGTTTGATTATCTATATAATCTTGATAATATACTATCATATATTAAAAAAATCGCTACAAAAGATAATTTGTAGCGATTTATAATAAGGTATTACCGCTATCTAAGATTCATCACTACGTACTACTAGCCTGAATCCTTCTCCGTGGATATTTAAAATCTCCACGTTTTCGTCTTTCTTTAGGTACTTTCTAAGTTTTGCAATATACACATCCATACTTCGAGACGTAAAGTAATTATCATCTCTCCATATTTTAGTAAGTGCTAATTCTCTCGGCATTAAATCATTAAGATGTAATGCTAGCAAACGAAGTAATTCATTTTCTTTAGGGGATAGTTTTATTGGATCTTCTTCTCTAAAAGTTAAAAATCTTAATTTAGAATTTAAATGGAATCCACCAATCTTAAATTCAAATTGTTTACTATCAGCAACAGACTCAGTGCTTTTACGCTGCATGATTGCCTGTATCTTCATCAATAACACTTCGCTATCAAATGGCTTATTTAAATAATCGTCAGCTCCAACTTTATATCCTTTTAAAACATCCTCTTTCATAGCTTTTGCTGTTAAGAAAATGATAGGAACTTCTTCATTTTTATCTCTTATCTCTTTTGCTAATGTAAAACCATCCTTATAAGGCATCATTACATCCAGGATACACATATCATAATCATCCTTTTTGAATTTTTCGAAGCCTTCCATACCATTTTTAGCATGTACGACATCATAATCATTCATAACAAGGTAATCCTTTAGTACTGTTCCAAAATTAGGATCATCTTCTACAAGCAAAATCTTTTTGTTTTCTGTTTCCATATTTTAAGATATTAACGGTAATTTAGTTATAAATGTGGAGCCTTTTCCCCGTTCGCTCTCCACCCATATTTGACCATGATGGTCATCTATTATTCGTTTTACATAGGTTAATCCAAGTCCGTGACCTTTTACATTATGTAGATCACCTGTATGCTCTCGAAAGAACTTCTCAAAGATTTTTTTCTGAGCTACCTTACTCATTCCAACTCCTTGATCACGTATCTTAAGCACTATACTATTCTTCACATTTTCTGTATAGATATCAATTTTAGGTGCTCCTTCGGAATACTTAATTGCATTATCTAAAACATTTACTACTACATTAGTCATATGACTATCATTGGCTAAAATAGAAGATTTCAATGCTCCCAAATGTGTTTTCATATACCCTTCTCTATTCTCTACTATTAAAGATACGTGTGTTATTGCATCTTCAATAATATCGTGTAGTTCGAGTGGTTCTTTCTTTATATTTAATTCATTTTTTTCTAACTGCGATATTCGTAAGACATTCTCAACCTGCGTTAACATCCTCTTATTCTCTTCGCGAATCATCTTCATATATCGCTTACGCTTATCTTCATCATCAGCAATTTTGGGGTTTTTAATTGCGTCTAATGCCAGATTAATAGTTGCTATGGGCGTTTTAAGCTCATGAGTCATATTATTTATAAAATCTGTCTTTATCTGCGATATCTGTCTTTGTTGTAATAATTGAGATAAAGCACTTGAATACGCTACCACAATTACCAACGTAAAAATAATTGACAAAATCGCCATCCCTTTTATAGTCGATAATATATATCGATTCTTACCTGTAAAATTCACATATAACTGATACAGGCTAGAACCATCTTCATTATTTACAAAAAGAGGCACCGCAAAAGTGTTCCCATCACTTTCATTCGCACTAAAATCATCAGAACGTACTCTCGTAGCTAACGCATTACTATAAATTGCATATTCGAAATCTACTTTCATATCTCTTTCTGCCAATTCTTTTTTAAGTAATCTTCTAACTTCTTCTTTTTTCACTCTTCGATGAATAGGGATAAAGTTTGCCAATTGATCTATTACAATTTCATAATCTCTTCTCTGTAGATCTGTAAGCGTACTCAACCTATCTAACTTCGACTTGGATCTATATCTTTTCTGATAATTTTCTTTCTCATTATCTATCAATTCGGCATTTCTGTTCAATATATCTTTAAGTCTTACCGTATCTATATTAAAATCGATAAACGACGAAAATAATTTAGAATCTTCTTCTAACACACCATCACCAAAAGCAAATGATCCTTTATCAAAACCTATGTTTAAGAGCTGTTGAATTGTTTTGTTATCCGGTTGTTTGATACTATCTAAAATCTCTTGTAAGGGATAATACATTTCTTCAAACTCACGATACTCAATTTTATTAGAAACAGAAATCAATATTTGCTTAGCATTAAAAGAAAATTGTTCTCTATTATTCTCTACCGTATTCTGTATCCAATATCCCTGAACAAAAATAATCCCAATTAAAGACAAACTCATCAATAGGATCAGTAATGCGAATAACCTTTTATTCATAGGTCAAAAGTAAGACTTTAACATTTAGCTACTTTAGGGTTTAACCAAATGTTAACAAAATGAAAGATTAGGAAAATAACACAATTAAAGGATGACTTTATTATGGATTTTTTTAACTTGAAGCCATGTTTCTTCTAATTTCGTATTAATTATCACGAAATCTGCCAATGGAATCTTTTTTGAATCTTCCCATTGATTTTTAAGTCGAGCAATAACTTGCGATTTTGTAGTATTATCACGTTTTAAAACTCTCTGTATTCTGGTTTCTTCAGGAGCTGTTATAAGAATTATGTAATCACATTGCTTATATCCTCCATTTTCAAATAATATAGCTGCTTCTTTTATAACATACTTAGAATTCTGCTCATTTTTCCATTTCATAAAATGGTCAGCAACCGCTGGGTGTACTATACTATTGAGTTGTTTTAAGAGTTCTTTGTCATTAAAAACCTTATCCGCAATAAATGGTCGATTCAATTTTCCATCTATATAAGATTTTTCTCCCAATAGTTTTACTATATGATTCTTAACAACCGAATCCTCATTCATCAATTTTTTAGCCTCATCATCTGCAATATAAACGGAAACTCCTAGCTCAGCAAACATTTTTGCAACCGTTGATTTCCCACTTCCTATTCCTCCTGTAAGACCAACTATTTTCATACGTTAATTTAAAATAACAAATTGCACTTGTTTATCTTGTAAACGAACATCATGGATAGATGTTGGCATATCTACCAATTCTAGAATTAAAAATGGACTATCAGCAGAAACCTTATTATAATCAGCTATTACTCTAAAGTCTCTTAAACTAATCTCATTATATTTATCCAAACCAACTCTATATACTACTTTTACCTCTTTAGGAAAGATCTTCACCTCTTTATCTTCAGGTATATTCATTAATGTTATAGGTATTTCTTGACTCCCTTCGGTAAACTTACTTACCGAGATATTGGCTTCTATTTCTCTAGGAACAACACCAATTCTAGGAGGTAAACTATCTGTTTTAATTGACAATGTAGTATTATAATCAGTATTTAAACCTTCTAATTCCAAATTCTCAGTTACTACATAACTTATAGTATCCAATATTCTTTTTGGACCACTAATAGTTATTGAATCAGGAGAGAGAACAACTCCTTTATCACTACCATATCCTGGTGCATATAATAGTTTTTTTGATATTCGTATAGGAATTTTCTTTTCCAGATTAATATCTAGTTTAACTTTTAAAGTATCTTTTTGCACAGAAAGTATTCTTCCTTTAAAATTTAATTTATTTTTTAAAGACTGGTTTGCCTTGTCTACATAAAAATAATAATCATTACTAGTTTCCGTTTCTACTGCACTTGCAATATCTAATTCTAATCTAGGTTTACTCCACGTATGATTAATTAATCTAAAACCATTTCCATTAAGAGTAAGTTTTAATGTTTGATCACTATCTTCATGTAGAATTCTATCATTTGGAATATTGGTGTATTCGATATCAACTTCTACTTCTTGCGTATAATTTTTAGAAAATTGTATAAAAAGCCATAAAATAGAGGTAAACGCCAAAAAAAACAGGAATGTTTTGACATTATTTCTTTTTAAAGAAAATCTATTTAATTTGGTCTTAGACATAGGTAATTACTTTGAAAAAAACAGCTGCTTAAATTTTTGTTCAGGATTTTTTTTGAGCAGATGAATATAATAATAAGATTTCAAGAATCCTTTGCCATAGCCATAAAATTGAACCCAAACAGCCATAACTGATTGAATTCCTATAGAAATACTGCGGTAATTAATAGTAGCATTTATAAAAATAATTACAAAATATAACATCCAGAATGCAATGAAATACCAATATCCTAACATAGCAGTAATAATAGCAAATATGGTATACAAGACAAATAATGTAGGAAACCAGTAGGTAATTTTAGAAGTCTCAGGATGCCATAAATTTAAAATTGGACGAACTAATCCAAATTTATTAACCTGTATATAAAATTTATTCCAAGAAATTCTTCTTTTATGAAATACTTTAGCGTCTGGTATCAATGCAGTATCATAACCTAGCTTCCAAAGTCTTATCGTAAGATCTGGATCTTCTCCAGGATGAATATTACCAAAACCTTCTGAGGCTTCAAAAGCTTCTTTAGATATCCCCATATTAAAACTTCTAGGTTGAAATTTACCTAACGTATTCTTCCTACCTCTTATACCTCCTGTGGTTAAATAAGAAGTCATACTAAAACTTATTGCTTTCTGTAAATTCGAGAAGTTTTTATGAGCATCATCAGGACCTCCAAAACAATGCACAAAATTTGTAGACAAAAAATCTTTCACTTTACGTAAATAATCCTTTGGTAAAATCACATCGCTATCTAAAATAAGGAAATAATTCCCTTTAGCTTTTCTCATCCCAAAGTTGCGAGAATCACCAGGCCCCGTATTGTTTTTTTGGTAATAACTAATTTGTAATTGACTGTCATAAGATTTAATTACTTCCTCTGACGTTTCTGATGAACCATCTTCCACAATTACTACTTCATAAGCCTGATCGTATTCTAATTCAATCATACTGCTTAACAACTCGTCTATCTCATTAGGCCTGTTATACACAGGTATTACAAAAGAAAAAGAAATATTCATTGGGCAAAGGTAAGTAAACAAAACATCCTATGTAATATAGAAATTGGGATTTTAATCTATCAAGGACAATACTAAAATTAAAAAAGCTTAATCCTTAATGAATCAAGCTTTTTGTTATATCTAAATGTAAATCAATATTACTCTTCGTCAACAAATTTTTCCATTACCATCTGACTCACTCCCATGTTAGAAAATCCTCCATCGTGATATAGGTTTTGTAATGTTACTTTCTTCGTTAAATCAGAAAACAACGTAATTGTATAATCTGCACATTCATCTGCTGATGCGTTACCCAGAGGAGACATTTTATCAGCATATTCAATAAAACCATCAAATCCTTTTACTCCTTTTCCTGCTGTAGTTGGTGTTGGTGATTGTGAAATTGTATTCACTCTTACCTTTTTATCTCTACCAAAGAAATAACCAAAACTACGAGCAATAGATTCTAGATACGCTTTATTATCAGCCATATCATTATAATCAGGAAAAACTCGCTGAGCAGCCATATACGTAAGTGCTACGATACTACCCCATTCATTCATTGCTTCCTTCTTATACAATGTCTGCATTGTTTTATGAAACGATAATGCAGATACATCCCATCCCTTTTCACTCCAATCATAATTTAGATCTGTATAATGACGACCTTTTCTAACATTAACTGACATCCCGATAGAGTGCAAAACAAAATCCAGTTTCCCACCTAAAATCTCTATTGATTTCTCTAAAAGATTTTCTAAATCTTCTAATGATGTTGCATCTGCAGGTATAATTTGAGAATTTGTTTTCTCTGCAAGATCTTTTATTGCTCCCATACGCATTGCAACTGGAGCGTTTGTAAGTACAAAAGTTCCTCCTTCTTCAAAAACACGTTCTGCAGTTTTCCAAGCGATTGAATTTTCATCAAGTGCGCCAAAAATTATCCCTCTTTTACCTTTTAATAAATTGTAAGACATTTAATACTCAATTATAAAATGATTTATGAATGGTAAAGATAACAAAACGCCCTAAACCTAAACCATACTCTATAAACTTTAGTTTAATTATTTAACAATGATTTGGCATGTGTTAAAGCAGAATCAGAAATGTCTTTACCACCTATCATTTCAGCAATTTCACGGATTCTATCTTCTTCATTTAATAATCTAAGTCTAGTGACTGTAGTATCATTTACATCTTCCTTGTAGACTTTATATTGACTCTGTCCATTTGCCGCTATTTGAGGTAAATGAGTAATACTAAACACTTGAAGGTTTTTACTCATAGCCATCATTAAATCCGCCATTTTATGTGCAATTTCTCCTGAAACACCAGTATCTATCTCATCAAAAATTATCGTCGGTAATTGCGTATACCTAGAGAGTATTGCTTTAATAGCAATCATAATCCTAGATAATTCTCCTCCAGAAGCAACTTTCTTTAACTCTCCATAGACACCACCTTTATTGGCAGAAAATAGAAACTCTAAAACTTCTTTTCCATTAGAGAAATATTTTTCTTGCAAGGTTAAAGCTGTTTTAAAAGTTGCATTTGGCATTCCTAACGAACTTAAAATATCTTCTAATTCAGATATCAATTTTGGTAAAGCTTTTATTCTTTTATTATGAATTCTAATTGCAAGCTCGTCTAATTGTTTTTGTGTAGTTGTTATATCTTTTCTAACATTTTCTATAGTCTCAGAAAGCGATTCTGTTTTAGCTACTTTTTCCTGTAAATCTTCTTTTATTACAATCAATTCTTCAATGGAGGATACAGCGTGTTTCGTTTGAAGGTTATGAATAATTTGTAATCGTTGACTCAGTTCTTCTAATTGTACAGGATCTGCATCTAGGCCTTCAAGTTCATTCTGCAAAGAATCGTGTATATCTTCTAATTCGATAGAAACACTTTGAATCCTATCCGATAATTCTTTTAAGGCACCAGAATATTGGGCCACTTTAGAAATACTCGTTTTTATTGTATTTAGAAGATCAGAAACCCCAACTTCTTCAGAAGAAACTAATGAAACAGAAGAAGATAGTCGCTCTTGTATCTCTTCAATATTATTTAACGTCTCATAACGCTCTTCTAACTCAGCCTGTTCTCCCGTTTTAAGCTTTGCTTCTTCCAATTCGTTCAGTAAAAAAGAATTGTAATCGTGTTCTTTTGTCAGCTCCTGCTGGCTCTCTATTAATGCCTTTTCTTCTTTTTCTTTAATTTTTAATAAAGATAAGCCTCGTTTATAAGATTCTATTTCTCTACCACAATCTGATAAAGCATCCAGTACTTCAAACTGAAAATCATTGGTAGTAACTTCTAAGGTTTGATGCTGGCTATGAATATCAATTAATCGAACTCCTAATTTATTTAAAGAATTTAAAGTAACCGGTGTGTCATTAATAAAAGCTCTTGATTTTCCAGACGGCAGAATCTCTCTTCTTATAATAGTTTCTGATTCATAATCTAAATCTTCTTCTTCGAAAAACGTTTTAAGGTTATACTTTTCTATATCGAAAACACCCTCGATACTGCATTTCGCGGAATTATCTTTAACACTAGATAGATCTGCTCTTTTTCCTAGCAAAAGTCCTAAGGCACCCAAAAGTAAAGATTTACCCGCTCCGGTTTCTCCAGTAATTGTAATTAAACCGGTATCAAAAGAAACCTGTAGCTGTTCAATTAAGGCGAAGTTTTTTATTGAAAGACTTCTTAACAAAGGATAGTAATATTTTATTATTTATTAAAGAAAGTAAAGATACTATAGTTTTAAAAAGATTTCAATTTCAAGAAGAAAAACTTATAATTTTATCTCTGCCCAGTTAGTAGCATAGGTAGGTGCTATTCTACTTAGTATTGACATGGTCTCTGCAATATTCATGGAAGGTCCTCCAGAAAGAATTTTTGAAACCTCATCTGCTTTTGCGTCAAAAAACACACGCATTATATACGAATTTGGTCTGGTTCTATGTAACCCTTCTAGAGTTTTCATTGATTCTAAAATAGACTCTTTACCTTTTTTAAGATCATTACTCATAATATCCAGTCCCTCTCTATGATAAGAATATAATGCAGTTCTATATCCATCAAAAGTACCTGATAATAAATCATCATTTAATCTAAATCTAGTTTGCGGACCATCTTGACCGTTCCAACCAACTGTATTACCTCCTTGAGCATTACCCACTATATTTTTAGCTTCTTGATAATATGCAGTTCCAGAATTTAATTCGAAAGAATCCGCATCAACTCCCAATATGGTATACAAATAAAAAGCAACTACAGAAATAAGGTTTGATTCAAAATTGTTAGGATTATAATTTAAAGGCTGGAACTCTAAGTATTGAAAATTAAACTGTTTATCATTAATATTCAATATAGTAGTCTTATAATTAGAACCATATATAGGTCTAGAAGCTTGAACTTGCACCGTAGCATTAAAACTATCATTACTATTTCCATTAATGGTAATAAAGAAACTGCAATCTATTCGTTCTTCAGTTCGATAATCTAACTCAGTCCATTTTGTATTATTAATAAACTCTGTAACCGATCTTTCTAATGTCTTATAAACTTGTAAATTTGGATTTCCTGTTTGTTCTGCATTTACCACCACTGTGGCATTAAACTCTTGAGCATTAACTATAATACCAAATAACAGTATAACAAATGGAAAAATTTTACGCATTACGTTGTTCATTAATTTCATTAAAAATATCCTGTGCAACCTCAGTCTTGGTCTTTAATTCAAACGCTTTAATTTCTAATTTATGATTAATCAGTGTTACTTTATTTGTTTGCCCTTTAAAACCAGCACCTTTATCATTAAGAGAATTAAGTACAATTAGATCCAAGTTCTTCTTCTCTAGTTTGCCTTTTGCATTTTGTTCTTCATTCTCTGTTTCTAATGCAAAACCAACTAAAAATTGATCTTTTTTCACAGAACCCATCCATTTAAGAATATCAGTAGTGCGCTCTAATTCAATAGAAAAGCTAGTATCGGATTTTTTTATTTTTTGATCAGAAACATTCTTTGGTCTGTAATCTGCAACTGCCGCAGAAGCTATAGCTATATTGCAATTTTCAAATTCTTTAGTTACCGCTTCATACATAGAAGCTGCACTTACAACAGGTATTACATTTATAAAATCATGAGAAACCTTAAGTGAAGAAGGCCCCAATATTAATGATACCTCTGCTCCTAGATTAGCCGCTGTTGTTGCTAACTCTATCCCCATACGTCCACTAGAATGATTTCCTATAAAACGAACTGGATCGATAGCCTCATATGTTGGGCCTGCTGTAATTAAAACTTTTTGCCCTTTTAAAGGTAATTTTCCTAAAATATCCTCTTCAATAAAACGAATTATAGTAGCAGGCTCCGCCATTCTACCTTGTCCTACTAATCCACTTGCTAGCTCTCCTGATTCTGCTGGAATCATGATATTACCGAAAGACTGAAGCTTTTTGAAGGTTTCGTGTGTTGATGGATGATTGTACATATCTAAATCCATTGCCGGAGCAAAATACACAGGGCATTTTGCAGATAGATAAGTTGCCAAAAGTAGATTGTTACTACTACCAGTTGACATCTTAGATAAAGTATTAGCTGTGGCTGGTGCTATAAGCATGATATCCGCCCATAACCCCAACTCTACATGGTTATTCCATTCTGCGTTCTCATCTTCTTCATCATAAAAGGATGAATGCACTGGATTCTTAGATAATGTAGAAAGTGTAAGTGGCGTTACGAAATCTTTTGCTGCAGGAGTCATTACAACCTTTACTTGTGCGCCTGATTTAATAAAAAGACGCACCAATGAAGCTGTTTTATATGCAGCAATACCAGCGGTAACACCTATAAGAATTTTTTTACCGCCTAATATTGATGACATACTTATAACGATTCAGAATCTGTCTTTGTATTTCTGAAGTATATTTTACCATCTAACCATTCTTGCGCTGCAAGAGAATGTGGCTTAGGTAATCTTTCATAGAATTTAGAAACTTCTATCTGTTCTTTGTTTTCAAAGATTTCTTCTAAACTGTCATTGTAAGTAGCAAACTCATCTAACTTTTCTAAAAGCTCCTTTTTTATATCAGTATTAATTTGATTGGCTCTTTTAGATATTACAGAAATTGCCTCATAAATATTACCTGTAGGCTGATCTACTAAATTCTTATCAATTGTAGTAGTATTAACAGGCGCATTACTTTTTTTCAAATCCATCTTCTCCTAAATTTTCTATTTATATTGTTCTAATCTTGTCTTGATATCTTCTGATATTTCTTCTGCATCCGCAGTAAACTCTCCTTCTTTATAATACTTTTTATAATTATTATAAAAACCATTAGCAACTTCAAGTCGTTCTTTTACAAGAACATCGTAACTCCCAATTGCAAGTAAATATTGAGATTCTAGCTTGTAATATAATGCTTTTTCTCTAAAAGTAGAACCAGGATAATCTATTAAATAATTATCAAAGGCATTAATAGCTACTTTATAATTTTCTCTATGATGATAGCGTTTTGCTATTTCAAAAGCTTTTTTCTCCTTTTTATTTCTTAATTCTGCTACTAAAGTATTAGCTTCCTCAAGATTTTCACTATCCGGAAAAGCATTGATATATGTTTGTAATTTTTCTAAAGCTTCATCTGTTTCCGTCTGATCCAAACTATATCTTGGAGAAAGGTAATAATAGCTTTTTGCTCCTTTATAAGAAGCCTCTTCTCTTTTATCACTATTAGGATACGACTTAGCAAATCTTTCAAACTGATAACCCGCAAGGTAATAGTCTTCTAAATTATAATACGTGTCCGAATAATAATACATCACTCTTTCTGCTTGTGGTTTTCCTCTAAACTGAGGTACAATCTGTTCAAAAAGTCGTAATGCTTTTTTATACTTCCCTTCTTTATATAACTCTTCTGCTAATTTATATTTAGGTCCAACTTCTTCTGCTTTGAGTACTTTTTGATACTCACTACAGGAACCAAAAGCTATCACTAAAATCAGCAAAAACAAAAATTTCTTCATATCTTAAAAAACATCTGGCAAAAATAGATATTTCTGCCGTATTACAAAAACTTTAATTCATCTATTAAAGAACTAAAAAAAGACTGGGTTGTTGCAAAAGAAAAAAGAAAAAAAGAACGTTACTTAATTTGTTCATTACAAGGTTTTTGTTTCTCCTATTTTATCATGATCTAAAACAGTAAAGCCCTCTTCATCATAATGAAAAGCTGGGATAAAAGCTTTATCAATATTTAAATTGTGTAACATATAAGAATGCACTTGATGTACTTCTTGAGCAAAAGACTCATCATAATACGTAACTAATATTAAAATTTCTCCGTGTAATTGAGGTAATTCTTCTTTTTTAAATTCTGATAAAGGACTCGATTCATTAATTGGATGAACTACTGTCCAAGTTGTTGGTAAATATGTAATTTCATTTCTTTCTAATTTTAAATTGTAAAAGTTATTTACATATTTATCGTTTTCGGTTTTTTGAGATAACGCCAATGTAACCTCAACTTTTGGACGAATCATAACATTTGTACTCCTGCTCATTAATCTAAACATAATACTATTGACATTATTATGCTCTCTTAAAACCATAATATCGCTAAACCTAATACTTGATTTAGGCTTAGAAAATCTTCCATACAGTAAACCAGTAATAAAAGAAAAGCTTAATAATCCTATCAAAGCCTCAATCGAAGAAATAACACCAAAAACTACTCCTTTTGGAGCCATTGCTCCGTACCCTACAGTAGTTACAGTCTGAGCAGAAAAAAAGAAGGCTTTCATAAAATCTCCTATAATACTTCCGGTTGGAACCGTTATCGCAGAGATTCCAACTAATACATATATAATAGCGAATACTGAGTTTATAAACACATAGCCTAAAAACACCCAACAAAAGAACTTGAACCAAGATATACTTATCAAGTAATTATAACTCCTAGAAATGGATGTACGTCTATTGATATGTTTTATATTAAAAGAACCATCTTTATTAATAAATCGTTTCGCTCTTTTATTAGACGAAAGACCAATACCAGGATCTTTTATTTTCTTAGCCATAAAAGCCTATTAATTATTCTTTATATAATTATATATTCTATCCGCTAAATTTTTAGAGACTGGAATTAAAGGCAGACGTAAATGATCACCACAAATTCCTTTGTTTTTTAGAATATTCTTGATTCCAGCAGGATTACCTTCTTCAAAAGCATAATCTAAAATTGGCAATAATTTATATAAGATTTCAAAAGCTTGTTGTGTATCTCCAGAAAGTCCCAAACGGATCATTTCTGAAAACTCTTCTGGAAACCCTTGACCAATTACACTAATAACTCCATCTCCACCTGCAGTAACTGCTGGTAATGCCAAAGCATCATCCCCAGAAATAACAAGAAAATCCTTTGGACGATCCTTTAAAATCTTTAAAACTTGTGTAAAATCACCCGTTGCTTCTTTAATTCCAACAATTTTATCTAATTGCGCTAATTTCAAAGTCGTTTCGGCAGCCATATTAGTTCCTGTTCGGGATGGAACATTATATAATAAAACTGGCAATGGTGATTGATCATTAATAATTTTAAAATGTTGATATATGCCTTCTTGAGTAGGTCTATTATACATAGGAACCACAGATAATATCGCATCAAAAGCAGACAATTCTGTGTCTTTTATTTCTTGGATAATTGACGCAGTATTATTTCCTCCTATACCAATCACTAAAGGTAATCTCTTTTTATTTACAGTAACAATATGATCTACTAAAGCCTTTTTTTCATCCTTAGAAAGCGTAACTGATTCTGCAGTCGTACCCAATACTACCAGATACTCTACTCCACCATTAACACAAAATTCTACTAAAGATTCAACTCCATCAAAATCAATTGAACCATCATTCTTAAAAGGTGTAGCTAATGCAACACCAGTTCCTTTCAGAAAAGCACTCATATTATATAATCTGTAAAATTTTTAAATATTTTTTTAATTCGGAAATAAAGAGATTTATGTTCTGATCTGCAGAACCAATAACTAAATCATTTATGCGGTTATCAATTTCTGCAAAACCAACTTTAAACTTGGCCTTAGAAGCTGCCGCTACATAATCTAATTCTTGTTTACTTTCTGAATAAAAGTTGATCAAAACATCGTATTCCTCATTTATAAAATCTTTTAAAGAATTACTTTTAACAGCTCCACCAACACCAAAACTTTTATCATTATAATAGGCTGCATCTTTATCATCAGAAATTTCTTTCTGATCTTCTTTATATCCCATTACTTTTAGCCTATCAGATTTAACGCCTAATTCATTTGCTAACTTAACCAATGACAATACATTAACAGATTGAGAAGCATCAATTAAAACTGCTAAACTTTTAATACCAGAAACCTCTTTTGCCCGAGATTTTCTAGACTTGATATGAGATTCAATGCTTTTTTTTAGTGCATTACGTTTAAGACCCTTTAAAATCATTTATAAAAAAGATTAAGTGACAAATGTAGCTATTTTACATCTTAAATTCATGTAGAAGAGCATAAGAAAATTGAAAAAAATCAAATAATTTAACTTTTAGTTATATAATTAACATTAGTGATAAATCTGTTTTATTCCTCGATTCATCTAAAGGTTTAGACATCCTTTAGATAGTTATCCTCTCTATCTAGCAGTCTTGCTTCTATCAAAAATTGCAAGAAAAAATACAACCCTGCAATCTCTGCAATATTTGCTAGTATTGTAAACTCCCTAGCATAATAATAAAAATGATTAATTAACAACAAAGCATTCACAAACAAACAGCAACTCGCTGATATAAAAAGTTTAAAATTGCCTTGATACCTATCTGTAATATAAATAAAGAAACAGACCCCTACAAAAAGAAGAACTGCAAAAAGAATTGCGAAGAAAGTAACAATAGAATCCATAAGAACAGGAAGCACTAATTGAGACACCGAAAAAATCAAATATGATATTAAAATAGAACTTATAATAATGGGAAAAGAAGCCAACTTCTTTAATTTAATATCAGCTAGAGAGATATAACTTCTTAATAAAAATATATTTATCAAATAAAAAGAAATGATCAACATCCCAACTACATTAAAATACTTATCAAAATCAGCATAAACTAATGTATCATTAATAGCAATAGCAATCATACTAAGGATATAAAAAACATTTACAACCTTAGTCTTAATAATATAAATAACTATAAGGGAAACTGGAACTAATGGCTTGACATATATCAAATGGATTCTTTCACAAAAAAAAGCAACCAAAATAACCACAACATAAGAAAAATAAAACAATACATATGACGGGCTAATGGGTCTCAATATTTGCAAATGTTATTTTTAGTGAATATTAATATCTTTTCAAAATACTAAATATCAACAATTAAATTAAAAAAATTCTACATCATCTGGTTTCAAGTCCTCTTGCTCCACAAAAAACTTAACCAAAAAATA
This sequence comes from Aquimarina sp. Aq107, assembly GCF_943733665.1. Classification (NCBI taxonomy): domain Bacteria; kingdom Pseudomonadati; phylum Bacteroidota; class Flavobacteriia; order Flavobacteriales; family Flavobacteriaceae; genus Aquimarina; species Aquimarina sp. Aq107. Next base: position 2,583,718 of record NZ_OX030782.1, read on the forward strand.
GTGCCCAAATAATTGTAAAACATTTGTAATAACTACAAACACATCGAGGTATACATACATTTTATTTAATATCGTCAAAATATTTACAATAAGAAAGCAAGATGCCGCTATCATTAAAGATGAACTCACTACAGTTTTACTGTTTAAGTAGATATAATAACAAAATCCAATAAATAATATAAACAAAATTATAAGGATATTGAGATAAAATTGATCATCTCCAATATTTAGAGAAATCATATCTGCTACTGAGTAAACTACATAAGTAATTAAACTCATAGTAATCCCTAATTGAATGGTAAAAATTCTTTTCAGTTGTATTTTCACTTTCTTTAAACTCTTCCATAATAACATCATATTAAAACAATAATAAAATGACATCAGAACATTGATTACTCTAAAATATTTTTTGAAATCTATAACAGACAATACCTCTGATATTAAAACTATCAGTAGCGCTATTAAAACTAGATATCTTATTTTTTTCGCAGTAACTAAATAAAAAAAAGACAATGAAATAACGACAAGAGTTTTGGTATAGACTAACCAAGGCTCATGAAAAATAGAAGTCAGTAATAACATAACTCCTGAGATATACAACAATCTATATGCCAATTTTATTTTATCCAACTATACTTCTTTATACTTTCTAAAAGCCTTCAAACTCTTCAGATTTCAAATATTCATATTTTGTAATCATATAATTCACTAAAAAAATAAGAGCTAAAGGCTGACATATTAAGCGAATAACTTTTAGCTCGCTAGATTGAAGATAAAACTCATCAATCAATAAAATAAAATCACTAAATGAAAAGTTTAAAATTGCCAAAAAGAACCATAATGACTTTTCTGATCTTATATTTATATAATGCATTGCCCCTACGATAAGCAAAACATATAACAATAATAAATGTAGAAAACCGATTAAACTTAAATTTCCCATTGGCTCTCTAACTACCGAATATGTAATAAAAAAAATTACTGTGTATAATAGACTTCCTAGAACTAGCGTAAAAACATCTCTGCGATTATACTTAAAAGATTTATGATTATAGTAAAGAAAATAAAACAACATAATGTATCCAATTATACGGACAAGCATCCTATGTTTTATTGTTCCTATTTCAGTTATTAAGTGCATTAACTCCGAAATGAAAAATAAAAATAGCACAAGAATATGCACCGGTTTTATTTTCTTACTTTCTAGTATATACTTAAATGCTATTGATATAAACAATAAAGATGTACTGGCGCTACACAACAAAGAATTCTGAAATAAGAATCCTAAAACCTGTAGCACAACCAAAAAAGAAATTATAAATTTTAGTAGTTTTCCCTCATTCATTCGATTTAGGTGGTATAAAAAAAAAGGGAGAAATCCCCATCATACACTATATTAAACAATTTTTCCTTTTGTTAATATACTAAATTTCAATTAAATGATTAAAAGCAAACAAAGAGCTATGTTTTAATTTTTAGCGAATCCGAACTAGAAATCTTAAACTTTACCAAAAAGAAAACCGCCAGTAACTGATAGATAGCATTAATTATCTTAAGCTCTAAAGAAGGAACATAAAACTTATCTAATGCGAAGCAAGCATCACTTATAATAAAATTTAAAATAGCAATTGTAAACCAAAGAGACTTAGGAGATCTAATATTAACATATTGAAATACTGCTCCAATTAATAAAAAATATAGAATGATAATATACACAATTCCAAAAGGCCTTATATCCCCCATCGACTGATTAGTGACAGCATAAATTTGATAGACAATAACCGTCCAGACTACTAAAAAAACTCCTAGATAGACCAAGTCTGTTTTATTATAATCTATTTGCTTATGATTTTTAAACAAGAAATAAAAAAGAATAAAATAACTTAAGGTATAACTCAATAGAACATACCTAAACCCATTCTCTATTCCCGTTAGTAAAAATATATCTCCCATAAAACAAAGAAATAATACCAGTACAAACAGAGCATCAACCTTTTTCACATTAAACCAATACAACATAAAAAACAAAGGCACTGTCATTGGTTTTGAGTACAACTCTATAGTTTGATTTTGTAGTATCGTACTCAAAACACATAAACTACCGGTAATTAACAGTAATATTTTTATGAGGGTTCTTATTTTCATTATTCAATTAAGTTGAGAAAATCATCTTCACTTATAATCACAATTCCGAGTTTGTTTGCTTTTTCTAGTTTACTTGGCCCCATATTCGCTCCAGCAACCACATATGTTGTCTTTGAAGAAATTGAGCTAGAAACTTTTCCTCCGTTATCTTCTATTAATTTTTTGAGTTCATTCCGAGATACTTTTTCAAAAACTCCCGAGACCACAAAAGTTTGACCTTTTAAAGTTTCTGTTTGATTAGCCAATTTATCTGCAGAAATTTGCAATTGGACTCCATGACTTAAAAGCCTCTCTACAAGTGTTTTATTAGATTCTGAATTAAAAAATTCTCGTACACTTTGGGCAATTTTAATACCAATTTCATCTACATTAACTAATTCTTCCTCAGTAGCAGCTATTATTGCATCTATAGTTTTATAATGTTTAGCCAACTTTTTTGCTACAGTTTCTCCAACATATCTAATCCCTAAACCAAACAAAACTCTCTCGAATGGAATTTCTTTAGATTTTAGAATTCCTTCTATTAAATTATCAGCACTTTTCTCTGCCATCCTCTCTAAAGGAATAACTTGTTCTTTTTTTAATTCGTATAAATCCGCATAATTAGTAATCAAGCCTTCTTTTACCAAAAGAGCAACTGTCTCACCTCCTAAGCCTTCTATATCAAGAGCCTTACGAGAGATGTAATGTTGTATTCTTCCAACAATCTGAGGAGGACAACCATGAACATTAGGGCAATAATGCTGTGCTTCTCCTTCTTTTCTTATCAAATCCGTGCCACATTCTGGACAAGATGATATATACTGAGTAGGAACAGAATCTTGATCTCTTTTAGTAAAATCGACACTCACAATCTTCGGTATAATCTCACCTCCTTTTTCTACAAAAACAGTATCATTTTCTCTGATATCTAATTTCTCAATTTGATCTGCATTATGTAATGAAGCTCTTTTTACGGTAGTTCCTGCTAATTGAACAGGCTCTAAATTAGCCACAGGTGTAATTGCTCCTGTTCTACCTACTTGATACGTAATCTCATTAAGTTTAGTAACAGCTTGTTCTGCTTTAAACTTATACGCCATAGCCCATCTAGGTGCTTTAGACGTAAACCCTAACTCCTCTTGTTGTTGTAGATTATTTACTTTAATCACAACACCATCAGTCTCATAAGGTAAATCTCTTCTTTTATGATCCCAAAGATTAATAAACTCTAAAACCCCATCTATAGAAGCTACCAAACGAGATTCTTTAGGCACCTTAAAACCCCATTGTCTCGCTTTTTCAAGGCTTTCATATTGTGAAGAAATACCTAATCGATCTCCAGCAAGATTATACAACAAACAATCTAAAGGACGTTTAGCGGTTTCACTACTATCTTGTAATTTTAAACTTCCCGAAGCAGTATTTCTTGGGTTCGCATAAGGCTCTTCTCCCGCAGAGATGCGTTCTTGATTCATCTTTGCAAAACCTTCATATGGTAATACGATTTCTCCTCGTATATCAAATTTAGCCGGATAATCACCTTTCAGTTTTAAAGGAACCGATTTAATCGTTTTTACATTTGTGGTAACATCATCTCCTTGGATCCCATCACCTCGCGTCACTGCCCGAATTAATTCTCCGTTTTCATACGTCAAACTAATCGAAGCACCATCATACTTTAGTTCACATGTATAACTTACATCTCCATCTACCAACTTCTTAATTCTGGTTTCCCAATCCAACAAATCTTCCTTAGAATAAGAATTATCTAATGAATACATTCGTTGCTCATGAACGACTGTATTAAAATTCTTAGTAACTTCTCCACCAACTCTTAATGTTGGAGAATTTGGATCATAAAATTCAGGATGTTTTTCTTCCATCTTCTGAAGCTCTTTTAGCTTCATATCAAACTCATAATCACTTATCGTTGCTGCATCAAGCACATAATAATTATAATTATGCTGCCTTAACTCTTCTCTTATTTTATTGATTTGCTGCTCTATACTCATTACGCTGCTATCCGTATTTTACTTTATTTTATGTCCTATCGGGTTTTAACCATTTTGGCACCTGAATAGGTTTAAATGCTTTCATTTTTTGCAAAAGACGATTAATATCATCTTCCACTATCAATAAATCATAATTACTCTTTTTCAAGAAACCATTATGAACCATATTTTCTAACATTAACAACAGATGGTCATAAAAACCATTTATATTTAAAAGACCAATGGGCTTTTGATGCAAACCTAATTGAGACCAAGTAATAATCTCAAATAATTCTTCTAATGTACCAAAACCTCCAGGTAATGTTATAAAACCATCACTAAGCTTATGCATTTTCATTTTACGCTCATGCATATTATCAGTAGTTATTAATTCTGTTAGTCCTAAATGGACTACTTCCTTTAGCTTAAGAAAATCAGGGATAACACCAATTACCTTACCATTATGAGTAAGTGCACTTTCCGCTACTTTACCCATAATACCAATCTTAGCCGCACCATATACCAATGTTATATTTTCTTGAGCTAGCTGCTGCCCTAATTGCAAAGCTTGCTCAACAACTTCAACATCATTTCCTTCACTACTTCCACAAAAAACACAAATAGAAGTTAAATCATTCATAGATTTTTTATATTATTTTTAATTAAACCTGCTTGTATCATTCGATCATTCCCGTATAAATCTTTGCAAAGATTAACAACTTGAAATCCCTGTTCTTGTATCATTATTTTAGTTTCTTCCCCAAGATATTGATTAATTTCAAAATATAGCAAACCACCCGCAATCAATGAGTTCTTGGCTAATTCGGTAATTTTTTTATAGAAAATTAGTGGATTTTCATCTGAAACAAAAAGTGCTAAATGAGGCTCATTGTCCAACACATTGGGCTGTATTTCTTTTTTTTCAAGCTCTCTAACGTATGGAGGATTAGAGACTATAACATCATAATCATCTTCTAAACTATCTATTTCAAGAGCATTTGCTTTAATAAAATTGACCTTGACATTATTATTAATAGCATTTAACCTAGCAACCTCCAATGCATCTTCTGAAACATCTATGGCATATACTTCTGAATTTGGTATGTTTTTAGCAAGAGAAATCGCAATACAACCACTACCGGTACCTATATCTATAATTTTTAGTTTTCGATTTCTTTTTTCACCTTTTTGATTCTTTATAATCCAATCTACCAACTCTTCAGTTTCTGACCTAGGAATCAACACATTTTTATTTACTTTAAATAACAATCCATAAAATTCTGTATCCCCAATGATATACTGAATAGGATCCTGATTAAGCAATCTTTCTTTTGCAGTAGCAAAACAAGATAATTTATCATCATTAACCTCATTATCTAAAGCCAAAGCGATATCAACACGCCTCATATCTAAATACTTTTCGGAAAGCATATAAAAAAAAGATACTACTTCTTCTCTATTATAATACCCTGACAAAGAATCTATAAAATCTTTTCTAAGATCTTTAATTTTCAAACCTACAAATCTTTAATCATCCAAGCTTGACAACTATAATGTCCTGTATCCCCCATCGGTGCATCTAAAGCTTTAAATCCTACTCTTCCGTACAACTTTCTAGCTTCTTTCATATAAGGCATAGTTTCCAAATAACATTTAACAAACCCTTGTTCTTTTGCAAAATCGAGACATTTACTCATCATTTGTGAACCTAAACCTTTCCCTCTTGCTTCTGGCAGAAAATACATTTTTTGAAGCTCACATATCTCTGAACTTCCTTTTTCTAATTGGGCAATTCCCGCACCGCCAATAATCTTACCATCATCTTCTACAACAAAATATTTTTTTCGAGGAGCATCATAAGTTTCATACATTACATCTAATGCTTCATCCTCATAAGCTGTCCCGACCTTAGGAACTCCCATCTCAATCAAAACATCTCTAATTACTTGAGCTAAAGCTTGGTTATCTTCTGGTGCAACCGAACGAATTTTTATCGTACTCATTATAATATTTAAATACTACTTTTGTTAATCTAAAAATTAATGACTTTCATCTTTTTATATAGATGAAATATACGTTAAATCCATACAGTAATCAATGAAGAAGCTTTTATTATTATCAACAATATTTCTCATATTTTCTAGCTGTTCTATATCTAAAAAACCCGAGTTTAAATATATTACAAATATTGATGTTAAAAATGTCAGTATGCGTAATATAACAATACAAGCAGATGCAGTTTTTAATAACCCTAATAATTTAAACGGTAAACTTTCTATTGACGACATAAAAGTTTTTGTTGATAACATAGATGTAGGCTCTATTTCTTCTAAAGAATTTGATGTCCCCTCTAAAAAAGAATTTACGATTCCATTAGAAGGAACATTTTCACTTTCTAAGATTTATGAAGAAAACAAAAATAGCCTTCTTAATAGTGTAATTAAAATGGTACAGACAGATTCTCTTCTTATTCGTTATGAAGGAAACCTTAAATATCATTTCGGAAATTTTTCTTATCCGTATAAGATCAATAAAGAACAAGAAGTAAGTTTAAAATAGTTAGAGTGAATACACTACACGAAAAATACATAAGACGTTGCATTCAAATTGGAAAAAATGCATTAGGCAATGCCAGACCAAACCCGATGGTTGGTTGCGTTATTGTTCTTGATAATATGATTATAGGAGAAGGCTACACTAGTCCATATGGAGGTAGTCATGCTGAAGTAAATGCAATACAATCAGTAAAAGACACAGCTTTATTAAAAAAAGCCACTCTATATGTAACTCTCGAACCATGTTCTCATTTTGGAAAAACTCCTCCTTGTAGCGATCTTATTATAAAACATCAAATACCAAATGTAGTTATAGGAACTATAGACACACATAGTAAAGTTTCTGGAAGAGGTATCGAAAAACTAAAAAATGCTGGATGTAATGTAACTCTTGGTATTTTAGAAGATGAATGTAGAAAACATCATAAGCGTTTTTTTACATTCCACAATAAAAAACGCCCCTATATTATTCTCAAATGGGCACAAACTATAGATGGATTTATTGCTCCAGAAAAAACAACAGAAAGAGCTCCAGTATGGATCACAAATTCTTACTCAAGACAATTGGTTCACAAATGGAGAGCAGAGGAACAAGCTATTCTAGTTGGAAACAAAACAGTAATAGAAGACAATCCAAAACTTACTATTAGAGATTGGTCTGGTAAGAACCCAGTAAGAATAGTCATTGACCTTTATAATAAAATCCCGAAAGGTTCTTCTATTTTAGACAAAACTGTAAAAACAATTGTAATAACTACTAAGGATTATAAGCAATATAATGAGGATACATTTTTAATATATGAGATGATCAATTCTGAAAACAATATTCCTGAACAGATTTGTAACATTCTTCATACTCATGAGATTCAATCCGTAATTATCGAAGGAGGTAGTTACACTATTCAATCATTTATCAATGAAAACTTATGGGATGAAGCAAGGGTGTTTACAGGAATGAATAGTTTTGTAAAAGGAGTAAAAGCTCCCAAATTTCAATCTAAACTAGTCTCGGAGAAAAAAATTATTGACGACACCCTAAGAATGTACTATAATGATTAAAACTATTATTTTTGATTTTGGTGATGTCTTTATAAACCTGGACAAGTCGGCTACAGCAAGGGAACTTACAAAACTTGGATTACTTCCCTTCACAAAGGATCTAGAACACTTAAATGAATCCTATGAAACTGGAGAAATTACAACTAAAGAATTTATTAACCATTATCAAAAATTACTTCCCGATGCTTCTGAAAGAAAAATAATAAATGCTTGGAATGCTATTCTAAAAGATTTTCCAAAACACCGCTTAGAGTTCCTTCAAAAATTATCTAAAAACAAAACATATCAATTAATTTTATTAAGCAATACAAACGAATTACACATAGATTGGATAAAAAAGAACATCCCATTTTATTATGATTTTAAGTCTTGCTTTCAAACATTCTATCTTTCACATGAAATCAATTTAAGAAAACCTAATTTAGATATTTTTCAATTCGTATTAGACAACCATCAATTAACTCCATCAGAAACTCTTTTTATTGATGACACTTTTGCTAATACAACCGCAGCTCAGCAATTAGGAATTAATATCTGGAATAATAACCCAAAAAAAGAAGATATTACAAACCTATTTACCATAAAATCTAATTTGTTTTGATTTATCTATTACTAAGTATACTCGCTTCTAGTTGGATTTTAATAACCTTTAAACTATTCTCTAAATACAACGTAGACACATTACAGGCGATCATCATTAATTATATTGTTGCTTCATTATCTGGATTAATTGCATACCCTAAACCTATTAATATAACGACTATCGTAAAATTTGATTGGTTTTACGGAACGATTGCTTTAGGACTTATTTTTATACTAATCTTCAATTTAATGGCAATTACTACCCAAAAAAATGGAATATCTGTAGCAGCTGTTGCGACTAAAATGAGTGTTGCTATTCCTGTTGTATTCGGGATACTTATATATAAAGAAAGTACTGGAATATTAAAAGTAGTAGGAATCATATTAGCTTTAGTTGCTGTTTATATGACCTCGATAAAAACTAATGAAGGAATTTCTATAAAAAAAGAAAATCTAATTTACCCTTTTCTAGTTTTTATAGGAAGTGGTATCATAGATACAAGTCTAAAGTTTATGGAAAAGAATTACGTTTCGGAAATAGATACAGCAATTTTTTCATCATCTATTTTTGGTTTTGCAGCAATAATAGGAGTATTTGTATTAATTTATAAAGCAATTACTTCTAAATTAAAAGTATCCATTAAAAATATTATTGCAGGAATTTGCCTAGGTATCCCAAACTATTTTTCAATATACTTTTTGATTCAGGCATTGCGAAATCCTAATATGGATAGTTCTACTATCTTTATAATTAACAATGTTGCTATTCTATTGGTATCTACAGTTGCTGGAATTTTATTTTTTAAAGAAAAATTAATTCCAAAAAACTGGATCGGGATTATACTAGCAGTAATAAGCATTTTATTAGTTACTTTTTCTATTTAATATCAAAAGAATTGAACACTACAGACACTTACAAAACAATAAATGAGCCCGGAGAAGAGGTTTTATTTAAAGATAAAAACAGTAAATTCTTTGGATACTCCTTTCCTATAGTTTCGGAAGAAGAAGTAAAATCAATCATAGAATCATTAAAAAAACAACATCATGCTGCTAGACATTGGTGTTATGCTTGGCAACTTGGTACGGAAAAAATAAAATACAGGAGTAATGATGATGGAGAACCTTCTAACTCAGCCGGCCAACCTATCTATGGTCAAATTCAATCCTTTCAGGTCACAAATATTTTAATAGTAGTGGTTAGGTATTTTGGCGGTGTCAAACTTGGTGTTGGTGGATTGATTAATGCCTATAAAACAGCAGCACAATTATCACTTCAATCTTCTATTATTTTAGAAAAAACGATCGATATCAAATTCTGTATCACTTTTGAATATAAAAACATGAACAAAGTGATGCGAATTATAAAGGAGCGTCAACTTAAAATTACCAATCAAAAATTAGAATTAGATTGCAAAATATTTATTTCTGTAAGAAAAACAATAGCTAATGAAATAAATGATCTTTTCTCTACGTTGTACGAAGTAGAAATTAAACGAGTAGACGATTAAACTCTTTTTCTATTATGTTTAGTAAGTAAGGCGGGCATAAAATTGGTTTTCTGGTTTCGGCATCTACAAATACCAATGTTGAGGAAGCAATTGTTAACAATTCTTCATCTTGATTGTAAATTTTGTAGTCAAAAACGATACGAGCTGTAGGAATTTTCTTTAAAAAAGTTTTAACAGTTAATTCATCGTCAAAGAACGCAGATTTCTTAAATTTAAAATCTAATGTAAAAACAGGAAGCATTATACCGCTTTCTTCCATTGATTTATAGGAAACACCTAATCGTAATAGCCAATCAATACGGGCTAACTCTAAATATTGTGCGTAGTTGCCGTGATGCACTACTCCCATTTGATCGGTTTCGGAATACCTAACTTTAAATGATGTTTCTGAACTGATTGACATTTATTTTATTAAAAAAGTATGATTAATATAAAATTACAATTATCTAAGTATGCGAAAAAAATAATTAAAATTCAACCCCAAAATCGTTTTTTTTTTACATTTTTTGTTCACATATTTGTCTTGCAAAAAAAGAAGGAACTTTTTCAACAATTTTCCGTTAATAACCTAATAAAAGTAATCTAACCACTCTAATGAATATAACTGCGCAATCAGTTTGGGATAATTGTCTGTCTTTTATAGAGGATAACATTACCCCGCAAGCTTTTAAAACCTGGTTTGAACCTATTAAAGCTGTAAAGCTTACGGATAGCGCTTTGAGTATTCAAGTACCCAGTAAGTTTTTTTACGAGTGGCTAGAAGAACACTACGTTAACCTTCTTAAAGTATCTTTAACTAGAGAACTAGGAGAAACCGCGAAGTTGGTATACATTATTAAAATGGAAAATACATATGGTAATAAAAAACCATTTACTGAAAAGATTCCTAGTTCTAATAGAAAAGCAGTAAGTTCTCAGGAAGTCGATGTACCAATTAAAAGCAAAAATCCTGAGTTAAAAAATCCATTTGTAATTCCAGGAATTAGAAATGTAAAAATTGAATCTCAGTTAAATCCAAGTTATAATTTTGAAAATTTCTTAGAAGGAGACTCTAACAGGCTAGCAAGATCCGCAGGAATGGCTGTTGCTAACAAACCTGGAGGTACCTCTTTTAATCCTTTATTAATTTTTGGAGGAGTAGGATTAGGTAAGACTCATCTAGCTCACGCAATTGGAGTTAACATAAAAGATAATTATCCGGAAAAAACAGTCTTATATATTTCTGCCGAAAAATTCACTCAGCAGTACATAGAATCTGTAAAAAAGAACAATAGAAATGATTTTATTCATTTTTATCAAATCATCGATGTATTAATTGTAGATGATATTCAGCTACTATCCGGAAAAGCTGGAACACAAGATGTATTCTTTCATATATTTAATCACCTACATCAAAACGGTAAACAAGTAATTCTTACTAGTGACAAAGCTCCTGTGGACATGCAGGACATTGAGCAACGATTACTTTCTCGTTTTAAATGGGGATTATCCGCAGAACTACATCAACCAGATTTTGAAACAAGAATTTCAATTATAAAAAATAAACTTTATCGTGATGGTGTAGAGATGCCAGAAGATATTGTAGAGTTTTTAGCAAACAACATAAAAACCAATATCCGTGAATTAGAAGGTGCGATTATATCATTAATTGCTCACTCTTCTTTTAATAAAAAGGATATTACAATAGACCTCGCTAAAGCTATTGTAGACAATTATGTTAAAAACACAAAACGAGAAGTATCCATAGACTACATACAAAAAGTAGTTAGTGATTATTTCCAAATGGATGTAGAAACATTACAATCCAAAACACGTAAACGCCATATAGTACAAGCAAGACAGCTAGCAATGTTCTTTGCTAAGAAGTTAACTAAAGCTTCATTAGCAAGTATTGGAACACAAATAGGAAAAAGAGATCATGCTACTGTACTTCATGCTTGTAAAACTGTTGACAACTTATCCTCTACAGATAAGCAGTTTAGAAAATACGTAGAAGATCTAGGTAAGAAGCTTACCCTCTAAAATCCTAATTTACATGAAAGTTAAGATCTTAATGGTATGCCTAGGAAACATATGCAGATCTCCGCTAGCAGAAGGTATTCTAGCATCTAAACTAGATTCTGAGAAATTTCAAGTAGATTCAAGCGGTACAAGCAATTACCACATTGGAGAGAAACCAGACAGAAGGTCTATTGAAACTGCCAGAAAACATGGGATAGATATCACAAATCAAAGAGCAGCTCAGTTTAAAGTCAGCGACTTTGATCATTATGATTTTATCTACCCAATGGATAATTCTAATTATCAAAATATAATCAAGCTGTCTCGAAATGAAGAAGATCGTAAAAAAGTAAAGTTAATTTTAAACGAATTACAGCCTAATCAAAATCTAGATGTTCCAGATCCATATTATGGAGGAGATCAAGGTTTTGAAAATGTTTATCAAATGCTAGATAAAGCCTGTGACCATATTGTTACAAAGCTATAAAAAGAGGCCTAGTCTAGAAAACAAAGTTTTTGTATATTTAGAAACAGTTAACCAAATTTAAATATACTATTCTTTGAAAACAAAATTAACTTTTTACCTATACCCATATTATTTCAAAAGCATATCCAAATTCATCATCTGGATCATAAATCCTAAGAATAGCACACAAAATTCAAATTCAATTAATCAAAAATTAGTTACTAAATAAACACTATGGAATCAAAACCCCTAGATCCAAAAGGAAAATTATATTTAATACCAACTAGATTAGGAGATGATGTACCTCTAGAAGTACTTCCTATCTCTATAAAAAAAGTACTAGAACAAGTAAATCACTATATTGTTGAAAACGAAAAACCAGCAAGACGCTTTATAAAAAAAGTAAGTCCTAGCAAATCACAACGATCCTTGATTATCCATTCAGTAAATAAATATACTGACGCTTCCGAAATACCAAATTACTTAGCCCCTTGCCTAAATGGAGAATCTATTGGATTATTATCTGATGCTGGTTGCCCAGGTATTGCAGATCCAGGAGCCGAAGTAGTAAGATTAGCGCACGAAAAAGGAATTCAAGTAACACCACTGGTTGGACCATCATCCATATTTCTAGCTATGATGAGTAGTGGTATGAATGGGCAAAACTTTAGCTTTAACGGATACCTACCAATCGATAAAAGTGAAAGAAAATCTACTATTAAGCTTCTTGAAAAAAATTCTCTTGAAAAAAATCAAGCTCAAATTTTTATAGAAACTCCTTATAGAAACGATAAAATGTTAGTAGACTTATTAGCCATTCTTAATCAAAATACTAGATTATGTATCGCAAGTGACATCACGTTAACTACAGAGTATATAAAAACCAAAACTGTAGAAGAATGGAAGAATGAACAAATTGAATTACACAAAAAACCTACAATATTTATTATCCAAAGAGATTTCTAGTAAAAATTAAGCTTTTGCCTTTCTATTAGGAATAACGAACGAAGTATCAAACCCAGAAAAACGTTTCATATAATATCGAATTGTTGTACCAAAAGCATCAGCAAAACCATCTACTCCACCACTACGAAGATATTTTTTTACTGCGCCTGGTCCTGCAAGATGAGCTGCAGCAAGTACACCAGACTCCGTAATTACAATACCATTCATTCTTTTACCAGTAAACCATTTAAGATCTCTACGTAAAATCCATTTATTCCTAGAAAGGTTTGCATAAAATGCTCTTTCTTGTAATTCTGGACTAGAAAGAAAAGTATTTTTATTTTTTATTCCGATTAATTGAAGAGTACCTATTCCAAATTGATACTTTCCCATGTATCCAAATTGATTTACAACACCGTAGTCACCTCTAGATTCTTTAAAAGCTACAGCTTCTTTAAAACCTACATACGACTTGCCTAACTCTGGATAAACAAAATTACTTATTAGATCATCTTTAATTTCATTGTAATTAAGATCATCCTCTATTTCATTAAAATTAGGAGCGATATAATAAAGATCTAATCCAGCAGTACTATACGAGCTTAGATCTGTGCTATTTTTTGGTTTAAAACTTACTAAAACGATTCCCCCAATTGTAAGAATTAAAAAAAGTCCAATTATCCTTTTTATCATATAAAAAATTTCTAAGTAGACATCAAAAAGATGTTCCCCTCTACTTAAATTTTTGCGGTGCAAATATACGACTTTTTTTTAAACCAAACACTATAACATGTTAAATATATTATAATACTGAAAAACAGTCATTTAGACCTAAAAAAGAGTTAAAAAAGGACATCAAAAGTCAAAAAAACTCTTAAATATTGCACTTAAACGTCAAAGTAAGAGTTTTTATCGATTAAAAATGAATAACACCTTTGATAGACAATTAACAGGGTTCGAAAAGAAATTGTTGATAAGTTAACATTAAAAAAGGTTTTTAAGAACAATACAGTATAAATTTTTCCTACAAAAAACACTCTAAATATACTATCTATTCACTCCTTGTTTATTAATCCAATTAATGTATTGTTTTTTGTTTCTATTATGCTGCGCTATCGTTTTGGCAAACTTATGATAGCCAAAGTTTTCTACATTAGCTACAAAGAAGTAATATTCATGTTTCTCATAATTAAGAACTGCATCTATAGAAGAAATATCAGGCATCGTAATAGGACCTGGAGGTAAGGTTTTATATTTATAGGTATTATAAGGACTATCTAGTTCTAAATCTTTAAAAAGAACTCTTTTAATAACTATTCCCCAGTCTTCTCTATGTTTTTTCAATGCGTATATTACCGTAGGGTCTGCGTCGAGTTTCCATCCATTTTTATATCTATTCATATAAACTCCTGCTACCCTTGGTCGTTCATCAACCTTAGCTGTTTCTTTTTGAACAATAGAAGCAATCGTAGTAACTTCGGTAAATGTTAAACCAATATTTTTTGCTTTACTCGTTCTACTCTCATTCCAAAACCGTTTGTACTCTTTCAGCATTCGGCTCCTAAACTGTTCAGCAGATGTATTCCAAAAAAACTCGTATTTATTGGGAATATACATTGCTAAAGCATTATCAATTGTAAATTCATGCTCCGAGATAAAACCTTCATCTTTAAACGCTTTAATTAAAGACAAACTATCCGCTTCTATTTGTTGAGCAACTCTTCCGGCAAGATTCTCTAATCTTTCTTGGTTATTAAAACTAAGTTGAATTGGGGTGTTTTTGCTTCGCAATAAAACTACAAGCTCATTATTATTTAATCCTTTTTTAAGAATATATCTTCCAGCTTTTACTTTATTAGTATATCCTTTTTTAGAAGCTATCTTATCAAAACTAGAAGGATCCTTCAATAAAGGATGTATAATCTTTCTTAATTCTGGATATGTTGTTCCCGAAGGTATAAATACTGTTGTTGTTTCAGTATCAAAATTTGTATTAGGAGAAAAAACTGCTTGATACACATAATACGCAAACAATCCACCACCGATTAAGCCAATTAAGGCTATTATTAACAAAATTCTTTTAATGTACATATATATGTTGATATAATAATTCGTCCTTGTACATACCAGATACAAGGTTCCATTCTTTCTTAACTCCTATATTTATAAACCCTTCTTTCTCAAACAACTTTATACTTGCTAAATTATCTTCTGCTATGTTAGCGTATAATTGGTGTAACCTTAAATGCGTTTTGCCATAATTCTTAATAAGACGAAGAGCTTCTTTACCATATCCCTTTCCACGGTACTCTTTTTCTGCTATTAGAATTCCTACTCCTGCCCTATTGTGGGTTGGATTAAAATCAAACAAATCAATAAGTCCTAATGTAGCCCCGTCATATGCACAAATAACAAGTCGTAATTGTTTGGCATCATAAATATCCTGATGCGCATTCTCTAGATATTGCTTGATTAAAAACCTAGAGTATGGCGTTTGTGTTGTGCTCATTTCCCATATCCGTTCATCGTTTTCAATTAAATAAACAAAATCTAAATCTTCAGGTTCTAATGCTCTGAGATAAATATGTTCACCTTTTAATGTTAACATGTAATTTCTCCTTTAAAAACTTGTTCAGCCGGACCAATAAGAAATATATCTTCATAACCACCAACAGTTTGCTTAAAAGTTACTCTTAATTCACCTCCAGGAGTTTTCACACTAACTTCTTCTTTATCCGTCATTTTTGTCCTATGCATAGATAATGCAACTGCAGTTACTCCTGTTCCACATGATAAAGTCTCATCTTCTACCCCTCTTTCATAAGTACGTACAGAAAATAAATCATCAGATTCTTTTTGCACAAAATTGACATTACTTCCCTCCTCAAAATAAGGAGATCCATTTCTAATTTCACGGCCAATTTTGGGAACATCAAAAGAAACTAAATCATTTACCATAGTTACATGGTGTGGAGAACCGGTATCTAAAAACAAATGCGAATCATGTTGCTCGATTTTAGAAACATCCTGCATTTGCAAATAAACTAAACCATTTTTTATTTCTGCCTTATGCTTTCCGTCGATTGCGGTAAAAATAGCTCTGTCGTCAATCACATCTAAAAAAGCTGCAAAAGCAACCAAACATCTTCCTCCATTACCGCACATGGTACTCTCATTACCATCTGCATTAAAATACACCATAGTAAAATCATCTTCTTCATTTTGAGGCAGTTCTAACAACATCAAACCGTCTGCTCCTATTCCAAATTTTCTGTCACAAAGTCTTGCAAACAATTTGGTATTATTTTTGGACAAGATTGATTCTCTATTATCAATGATTACAAAATCATTACCAGTACCTTGATATTTATAAAAAGTAAGGATCATTATTCTATTCAATTATAAAGAGCAAAGGTACAAAGAAAGTAAACATATAATCGTTGTTAATGGTGCGTTAAATATCGAAAAAAAATATACTATAGTTGTAATTTTAATAGTTATTAAGAGTCTATATTATAGTACTAGTCAAATTAAACGAAAAAAGAAAAGAAGATGAAAAGATTTTTTAGCTTATTGGTTGTAGCTATTTTAGCAGGAGTAATGACATTAGGAGCATACAAATTATTTCTTGAACCTGATCCAGTAGTTGTTACCAGAAATGATACCACACAAAAAACAAGTTTAATCCCAACAACGTATACTGCAACTAATTTAAATAATGCAGGTACAAATGTAGATTTTACCGTAGCTGCAGAAAAAACAGTAAATGCAGTTGTTCACGTTAAACAGTATGGAATATCAAAAACTCCGAGAAACCTTATGGAATACTTTAGAAATGGAGGTTCTACAGAAAGAAGAATTCAAGGAGCTGGTTCTGGTGTTATCATAACCGAAGACGGATACATAGTTACTAATAATCATGTGATTGATGGTGCCACGGATTTAGAAGTTACATTAAATAATAATAAATCATATAAAGCGGAAGTAATTGGTACTGCACCACAATCGGATATAGCATTAATTAAAATCGACTCTGATGAAAAATTATCATATATCCCTTTCGGAAATTCAAATACAGCAAAAATTGGAGAATGGGTTTTGGCAGTCGGTAATCCTTTTAACCTTACATCTACGGTTACAGCTGGTATAATTAGTGCCAAATCAAGAGATTTAAATGAATATGATGGTAATTTCCAATCGTTTATACAAACAGATGCAGCTATCAACCCTGGAAACAGCGGTGGAGCTTTGGTGAATATACGAGGAGAACTAATAGGTATCAATACAGCAATTACATCGCAAACCGGAAGTTATGTAGGATATGCATTCGCCGTACCCTCTAATAATGCCCGAAAAATTGTTGAGGATATATTAGAGTTTGGAGATGTTCAAAGAGGAATATTAGGCATAAACGGAGATAACCTAACAAAACAGGTAATGGAAAAATATAACATTGATGAAACCCAAGGTGTTATTATTACCAATGTAGGCGAAGATAGTGGTGCTAAGAAGGCTGGATTAAAAGAAGGTGATGTTATTAAAGAAATAGATGGATTAAGAATTAAGAAGTTTGCCGACTTAACAGGTTATGTAAATAGTAAAAGTCCTAATGACATTATTAACGTAAAAATAATTAGAGAGAATAAAGAACTTAATGTACCAGTAACCCTATCCAAATATGTTATCCAAAGATATAGCATTGAAGATGTCGGTGTAGAAGTAGCGAATCCAAATCCAGAGTATTTGAAAAAATTTGATTTAGATCATGGAGTAATCATCAGTAAAGCACTAAGTCCAAAAATGCAACGATATAATCTAGAAGGCTTAATTATAAGCGAGATAGACAGTAAAAAGGTAAAAGATGTTTTGCAAGTAAAACAAATTATAGAAAGCAAATATCCAGAAGAAGACATTACTATCAGCTTAATTGATCGTAATGGAGAAAAGAGAGAGTTTGTTTTCCAAAATTAAGAGGAACGTGAAGTAAAATCAACAATCCCATTACTAACAAAAAGTAATGGGATTTTTTTATTCAAAAAGCTTTACGAAAACGTTTGAAATTCATACTTTTGCGCGAAATTTCAAGATTCTAAAACACAACACATTATGAGTTCTAACGAAGTTTATGAGAAAGAACTTGCCTTTCAGGCAGACAGACGCCGTGCTACGGTAGCATTTATTAAAACTGTGAGCGACCTTTGGTACGATAATTCTATTGAGTTAGTACTATTTCGTAATCAATTAATTGATAAAAATGTAAGCGAAATCCTTAATCTGCATGAATACGCTGGTGAGTTTGTTCAAAAACCAATTTCGATTTTTGATTCTGTAGAAATTGCACAAGCAATTAAGTTAATGGATTTACCTCCTGCAAAATTAGATATCGGTAAACTTACTTATGAGTATCACCTTGCGGGTAATGAATATGATTCTGCGACTAGCTTCGTAATGAACAAACTAAAAGATGCTAAGAAATTTAAAAACATATCTCCAAAAGATGTAGTTCTTTATGGATTTGGAAGAATAGGGCGTTTAGTTGCTAGAGAACTTATGACTATTACTGGAAAAGGAAGTCAATTAAGATTAAGAGCTATCGTAACTAGAGGATCGATTACAGAAGATGTTTTAGAAAAAAGAGCTTCTTTATTAAGAAATGATTCAGTACACGGAGAATTTGCTGGATTAGTAGAAACAGATATTGCAAACAGTTCTTTAATAATAAATGGTACTACAGTAAAAATTATTAGTGCTAACAATCCAGAAGATATAGACTACACTTCTTATGGAATAGACAATGCCCTATTAATTGACAATACTGGAGCATTTAGAGATAAAGAAGCTTTAAGCAGACACTTAATAGCAAAAGGAATAGATAAAGTATTACTTACCGCACCAGGAAAAGGAATTCCTAATATTGTTCATGGAGTAAATCACCAAGAGCACAATCCAGATAAGGTAAATATTTTCTCAGCTGCTTCTTGTACTACAAATGCAATTACGCCAATTTTACAGGCGGTAGATGAAAGTTTTGGAGTAATCAATGGACATTTAGAAACAATACACGCATATACCAATGATCAAAATTTGGTAGATAATATGCATAAAAAATATAGAAGAGGACGTGCAGCTGCATTAAACATGGTAATTACTGAAACTGGAGCTGGCAAAGCAGTTTCTAAGGCATTACCAAGTTTTGAAGGTAAACTAACTTCTAATGCTATTCGAGTTCCAGTACCTAACGGATCATTGGCAATTCTTAATCTTAATTTAGAGAAAAACACCTCTAAAGAAAGTATGAATGCTATTATTAAAAAATACGCTTTAGAAGGAAACCTGGTTGAACAAATAAAGTATTCATTGGATAACGAATTAGTATCTAGTGATATCGTTGGATCATCTGCTCCATCAATATATGATAGTAATGCAACAATTGTAGATGCTAAAGGTAATAATGCTGTGCTTTATGTTTGGTATGATAACGAATATGGATATAGTCATCAGGTAATCAGACTATCTAAATATATAGCAAAAGTAAGACGTTTTACATATTACTAGTAGTTCCAACTATTATAATAATTCTTAAAAAGTCGTTATCCTCAAGATAATGACTTTTTTGTTTTATAAATCTAACAAACACACGGTTTGAAAAACAAAACTTTTCGTAAATTTCAAAACCCTAAGAAATATGAGTAACTATACTCCTTTTTAAATCTTTTAAATTACCTACAATATCGTATATTTATTACCGTTACAATTAATTAAAGACTAACGTAAAAAAGAATAGAATCTTGAAAAGTATATTGATAACTTCGTTAAGCAAGTAAAATAAAGTTTATGTAATATACTCAAGGTTTTAATCAACCATTAAAAACAACTAAAACTCACACATGAAATTACCAAAGTACCTATTAGTTTTCATAGCTCTATTCCCCATCTTTGAAACCATTCAGGCACAAGAAGATAATCTTACTGCAGAACAAGCATTACAAAATGAAAACATTAAAACTCAATTTGATGTAGTCATTAAAAAATCTGGAAGATATCAAGAATATAAGGTTGTTAAGCGTGTTTGGCTAGACAAACTAAAAGGAAATACAATAGATTCACTTAAAACATTAGAAGATAAATTAAACAGTTCTAATCAAAAAATAACAGAACAGCTAACCTCTATTTCTAATCTTGAAGCTTCTCTTGCCAAAACCAATGAAAACCTTACTGCGGTTACAGAAGAAAAAGATAGTATGACATTTTTAGGAATACCATTCACAAAAGGTAGTTATAAAACTATGATGTGGACTATTGTTGGCGCACTTTTAGCGCTTCTTGCTTTCTTTGTTTTTAAGTTTAAAAACAGTAATTCTGTTACTGTACAAGCTAAAAAAGCTTTAGCCGAAACAGAAGCTGAGTTTGAAGATCATAGACGCAGAGCTTTAGAAAGAGAACAAAAAGTGATGCGTAAACTTCAGGATGAAATCAACAAACAACGTAAAACCGGAGCTAAGTAATCCAAATATCTGGATTTTACCATATTTGTTTTGCATCTTTGCAATCTTAATAAGAAAAGATGCGCATAGACATAATAACCGTTGTCCCCGATATTCTTAAAAGCCCTTTTGAAGCCTCAATTATGAAGCGATCAATAGAAAAAGGTTTAGTAGAAGTACAACTCCATAATCTTAGAGATTACACCACTGACAACTACAAACAGGTTGATGATTACCAATTTGGTGGTGGTGCAGGCATGGTAATGATGGTAGAGCCAATAGATAAATGTATTTCTAAACTAAAAGCCGAAAGAACTTACGATGAAATCATTTATATGACTCCGGATGGAGACACGTTAAACCAAGGAATTGCAAATCAACTATCTCTAAAAGGGAATATAATAATTCTTTGTGGCCATTATAAAGGTGTTGACCAACGGGTTAGAGATCATTTTATCACTAAAGAAATATCCGTTGGAGATTACGTACTATCTGGCGGAGAATTAGGTGCTCTAATACTATGTGATGCTATCATTAGACTAATACCTGGAGTATTAGGTAATGAAACCTCTGCGTTAACGGATTCTTTTCAAGATGACTTATTAGCACCACCAATATATACAAGGCCTGCAGATTACAAAGGATGGAAAGTCCCTGAGGTACTGACATCCGGAAATTTTCCAAAAATTGAAGCCTGGAGAGAAGAACAAGCATTCCAAAGGACAAAAGAACGAAGACCAGATTTGCTAGACGATTAGTTTCTAATTTTTAATACCAATAAACCTGTTAAGTATTTCAAATACAGGTGAAAGATATATTACTGAGAACTAGACAAATAATCGAATATAATCTTTACAAACAATAATATTAAAAATACTTGCAAATCATTAAATAATAGTTATTTTTGCAGCCTGATTGAAACAACCTCTGGCGAGAATCGTGAATGTTGCTTTAATAAAACATAAGTAAACTACTTCAAAAATGGAAGATTTAGTAAAATTCGTACAAGACGAGTTTGTTACAAGAAAAGATTTACCTGAATTTTCAGCAGGTGATACAATTACAGTATATTACGAAATTAAAGAAGGAAACAAAACACGTACTCAGTTTTTTAGAGGGGTTGTAATCCAAAGAAGAGGTTCTGGTTCTAGTGAAACTTTTACTATCAGAAAAATGTCTGGTACAGTAGGTGTTGAACGTATTTTTCCAGTTAATTTACCAGCTCTTCAGAAAATTGAAATTAACAAAAGAGGTAAAGTTCGTAGAGCACGTATCTTTTACTTTAGAGAACTTACAGGTAAGAAAGCTCGTATCAAAGAAAAAAGAAGCTAATTCTTTCATCTTATATAATATCAAAGGTTGTCTAATGACAACCTTTTTTTATGAACAAAAGTTAACAACTGTAGTTTATAACCAGTTGATAACTAAAAAGATACACAACAACAATCACTTGAATCTTTTTTCTTAATTTTAGTATATAGAAATAATATAGTATAAAGAGATGACACAAGGATTCCTAATATTTATTTTTTCTAAACTCGTTCTTTGAACATTTTACATAAACCATCTTAAGGTTAGGATAAATATAAAACGAAAGTTATTTTTTTGAGTACATCGTTGAAATCACTTTAAGGATTCTCTTTAAAATCATTTCAGAATGAAATTCAGAAGAAAAAATTAAGTTTTGACACCTTTTTAATTTTAAGTGGCATCAGACTATTCGGATGAGAAACTACAAAATTACATAAGTAATTTAGATACAATAGCGTTCGCAATAGTCACAAGAGTAGTATTTTATAGTATGATCGAATTTTCCTTCGTAAAATTAAAACTACTCAAAAACAGAAATAACAGTTTTGGTATAAATTAACGTAAGTTATTATTTAATAGCGGGTAAAACAGCTAACTAAATTATTATTTCTGAACGAAAGCCATATCAAGATATTCGTATTATGATATGGCTTTTTATATTTAAAATTATTCTCAAATTAAACTACTTTTTTTACGACAACCATTTTTTACCCCCTTTCTTTTTCAAAGATTTCTAATTCAATCTCTTTAACTCAAAACTAACAATGTACTGGTTGCATTTGCTACCCTATATTTGTATCTTCGCGCTCGGAAAATCTTACAGCGAATAATATTTTTATACACGTAGTGTTCCTCGAATATTTTTAGAAAGGTTAATATTATTTGTCCAAGAAAAATTAAACGACTAATTGTTTCCTTAATAGATAGTATAATACATAAGGTATTTTACCAAAAAGTCTGATAAATATCTTATTCAAAATCAAAAAATATGGGAATTGAATCCTCAAAAATTGTTTACACAAAAACTGATGAAGCACCTGCGTTAGCTACCTATTCTTTTTTACCTATCGTAAAAAAGTTCACCAAAGCCGCTAATATTGAAGTTGAAACTAAAGATATATCTCTTGCAGCAAGAATTTTAGCTATTTTTCCTGAGAACCTTTCGGATAAGCAAAAACAAGCAAATGCCCTAGCTGAACTTGGTGGATTAGCTTTAAAATCAGAAGCAAATATCATTAAGCTTCCTAACATTAGTGCATCAGTTCCTCAATTAAAGGCTGCTATAGCAGAGTTACAATTACAAGGTTTTGATATTCCGAATTATCCTGAAGAACCAGAAAATGATACTGAAAAGGAGACAAAAGCTAAGTATGATAAAATCAAAGGAAGTGCTGTAAACCCTGTATTAAGAGAAGGGAACTCTGATCGTAGAGCCCCTAAACCAGTAAAACAATATGCTAGAAAAAACCCACATTCTATGGGTGAATGGAGTGGCGATTCTAAAACACACGTAGCAACTATGGCTAGTGGTGATTTTCGTTCTAATGAAAAATCAGTTACAATTTCTAATGCCGGAGATGTTAAGATTGAATTCGTTGATAATAATGGTAACACTACAGTATTAAAAGAACAAACAACATTACTTGCTGGAGAAATTATAGATGCTACAGTAATGAGTAAAAAAGCACTGATTTCTTTTCTAGAAGAACAGATTGCTGATGCCAAGGAGAAAAATGTCTTGTTTTCATTACATATGAAAGCGACTATGATGAAGGTGTCAGATCCTATTATTTTTGGTCATGCGGTTGAAGTATTCTTTAAAGATGTATTCGAAAAGCATAATGAAATTCTAGAAGAAATAGGTGTTGAAGTTAATAATGGTTTTGGAGATCTTGTTAATAAACTAAAGAAAATATCAGATGCTGGTAAGAGAGCCGAAATAGAAGCAGATATTAAAGCTTGTTATGAAAACGGTCCACAATTAGCGATGGTCAACTCTGACCAAGGTATTACCAATCTTCACGTACCAAGTGATGTTATTATCGATGCTTCTATGCCCGCTATGATCCGTAACTCTGGACAAATGTGGGATGCAAAAGGTAATACTCAAGATACTAAAGCTGTTATACCTGATAGTAGTTATGCAGGAATATATCAAGAAACTATAGATTTCTGTAAAAAACACGGAGCTTTCGATCCTACAACTATGGGAACTGTTCCTAATGTTGGTTTAATGGCTAAAAAAGCCGAAGAATATGGATCTCATGATAAAACATTCGAAATAAAAGGAAATGGTACTGTTCGCGTTGTAGATGCAACAGGTACTATTTTAATAGAACACCCAGTAGAACAAGGAGATATTTGGAGAATGTGTCAAACTAAAGATGCTCCTGTAAAAGACTGGGTTAAATTAGCAGTAAGTCGAGCAAGAGCAACAAATACCCCTGCAATATTTTGGTTGGATAAAGCAAGAGCTCACGATGCTAGCTTGATCGAAAAAGTAAATGCTTATTTACCAGAACACAATACAGAAGGATTAGACATTAGAATTATGTCTCCAGTAGAAGCTACAAAGTTCTCTTTAGAAAGAATAAAAGAAGGTAAAGACACTATTTCAGTTACAGGAAATGTACTACGTGATTATAACACAGACCTCTTCCCTATTTTAGAACTTGGAACTAGTGCAAAAATGCTTTCTATCGTTCCGTTAATGAATGGTGGAGGTTTATTCGAAACTGGTGCTGGTGGATCTGCTCCTAAACACGTGCAGCAATTCAACAAAGAAGGACACTTACGTTGGGATTCTTTAGGTGAATTTTTAGCATTAGCTGTTTCTTTAGAACACTTAGGAGAAGTTAATAACAATCCAAAATCACTTGTTATTGCTGAGGCATTAGATAAAGCAACAGAAGAGTTTTTGGAGAATAAAAAATCTCCATCAAGAAAAGTAAACGAACTTGACAATCGTGGCAGTCACTTTTATCTTGCTTTATATTGGGCGCAAGCGCTTGCTGAACAAACAAAAGATAATGATTTAAAAGAAGAATTTACTTCTATCGCCAAAGAATTAGGAGAAAATGAATCAATAATCATTAAAGAATTAAATGATGCCCAAGGAAGCGCTGTCGATATGGGTGGTTACTATTGGCCAGATGTTACTAAAGTTGCTAATGCAATGAGACCTAGTAATACTTTAAACAAAATCATAGGATAATATATAAATCAACCTTATAATCTAAAAGCCTGTAAAACAAATGTTTTACAGGCTTTTTTAATTATTTAAAATAAAAAAATCAAAAAGATGCAACCCTTTACTTTTTGTCTTGTCAATAGTAATAACTAGAAAAGAAAAGTAACTTTAAAGAAACTTACAATCAACTCTAATTAATTGAAAACTAATATTCTTTATACACACAAAGATTTGATAGAAAAAAGCAAATCTGGTGATCGAAATTCGCAGTATAAGCTATATGAGTTATATGTAGATGCCATGTACAATGTAAGTATGAGAATAGTAAGTATAAGAGAAGATGCAGAAGATATTATCCAAGATAGTTTTGTTGATGCTTTTAAAAACTTAACATCTTTTAGATATGAAAGCACCTTTGGTTCTTGGTTAAAAAGAATCGTAATCAATAAAAGTATCAACCATTTAAAATTTAAAAAAATACCAATTACTACACTAGATAAGCATGAATATCATATTACAGAAGAAATTAAAGAATCTGTTAATACTAGGGATATAGAAAAAATAAAAAAAGGTATTACAAGATTGCCCTATGGATACAGACAGATTATTAATCTGTACTTAATAGAGGGATATGACCATATTGAGATTTCGGAGATTTTAGAGATTTCTAGCTCTACTTCTAAATCACAATATCATAGAGCAAAGAAAAAACTAATTCAAATCATAAATACGCAAGCATAAAATGGATGATTTTGAAAAACACATAAGAGAAAACAAACTTCTGTTTGATGAACATAAAACGGATAAAACTAAACTTTGGGAACGAATCGAATTAGAACTGGATACTACTTCTAAAACTAAAAAGATAAAAACCTTAAAACATTGGAATTCTCCTTTTCTAAAAATAGCAGCGAGCATTCTTATAGTTCTTGGAGTGTTTTCTTTAATGAATCTATATACAAGTTCTACAAATAATCTAACACCACAAAATCAAGCAGTTAATCAAGAACTACAGGATATTGACACCTATTATAAAGGGCTTGTTTCACTTCAGGTAGAGTTGGTAAAAAAGAATTCGAAACTAACAGAAAATGATAAAGAAGATTTTCTCTCTTTCATGGATGAATTAGACAAGGAGTATTTATTGCTAAAAGAAGAAATGAAAGCGAATCTGAATAACGAGTATATCCTTGAAGCCATAGTTCAGAATTACAAAAAAAGAATTGAATTAATAGAGAATCTTCTAGAACAAATTAAAGATTCGAAAAAATCCGATGAAAATGAAGGATATATTTTATAAAAAACTAACCATATTAGTCTTAATACTTTTTGCCGGACATTATACAAATGGTCAGGAAAAGTTATCTAAATCAATAGAAAAAACCTATGATTTTTCAAACGCCGGAGAATTACAATTAGAAAATAAGTATGGAAATATTATAATCAACGGATGGAGCCAAAATAAAATCAAAATTACTATTGATATTACCGTTACTAAAAAAGACAAAGAAGATGCGCAGGAGCTTTTAGATAGAATACAACCCTTCATAAACACATCTGATGATTTCTTAACCGTATTTTCAAATATTGAGGAAAAAAGCGACAGTTTTTTTTCTAAAATATTTAATCGTGTTAATCCTTTTGATTTTGACAAAGGAAATGTACAAATTGATTATCAAATTAACCTTCCAATAAATTCGGAGATCCAATTAACTAATAAATTTGGAGATATTATTATCAGTGATTGGAATGGAAAGTTAAAAGCTGATTTACAACACGGAGATATGTGGATTAATAATGATGTTGTAAATGCTAATATTAAAATGAAATTCGGCAAACTACATACAAAATCCATTACCTATGGTAAAATTGATCTAAAAAACAGTGAATTTGATCACGAGACTTCTAAAAACCTTAGAGTGATAAGTAGTGGATCAACAATCACTATAAAAAAAGTAGATGATCTAGAGATATACTCCAGTAAAGACAAAGTTTCAGTAGATGCAATTAATAAAATCAAAGGAGAACTGGAATTTACTAATATTATAATTGAAAAGTTGCTTGATAATATTAATCTAACAATGGATGTAGCAGACTTTAGAGTAGAACATATCGTAAAATCAAATGCAGATATAATTATAGATCAAAAATCTTCAGAAGTTAACATCAATATTTCAGAACTTAATTTTGATTTTAATGCTTCTTTAGAGCAAGGTTTGTTGCGAATTCCTAAAACGTTCAAGAATATAAAAAACGAAGTAATTGACAGTAAAAAAAGACTACGAGAAATCCATGCAACATATGGTCTACAAACAAACAAGGGAACTTTTCAAATAACCGGCAGAAAAGGAGTAATCATATTAAAAGAATAATCAAAATCATTTATCAATCCAAAAAAAAACAAACCAATACTCATGAAAAAATCAATCAAATTATTACTTATTATTTTCTTATTGATAAATATATCTTTTGCTTATTCGCAAGAAGATAGCAACGGTGATTATCTAGAATTTAATGACCGTAAAAATATCGTCCATGGAGTCTATCTTGGTTTTAGTGCTAGTTATGGAGAAATTGACGGAGAAGACACTGGATTAATTGGACTAAAATTAGCATATGTAGCCAATAGAAAGTTTGAAGTAGGTTTTGGTATGAAGGGGTTTTATTCTCAACAAAATCTACCAGGAATTTCAATTTCTAACGATGAAGATCTCATTGGAGGATATGCAGGAATGCACTTAGAACCTATATTCTTCAGTAAATCAAGAATAAACTTATCATTTCCGTTACTAGTTGGATTTGGGGGTGTTGGTTATATAGATGGTCAATTCAGTGACGATGATGAATTTAATGAAGATGATTATGACTGGGATGCTGTTTTCGTTGCTGAACCAGGAATAAATCTACTATTTAATGTATCTAGATTTTTACAACTAGAAGCTGGTGTAAAATATAGATTCTCGAGTAAATTTAATATCCATCCTAATGGTATTGATCGAATCAATGGATTCTCTGCAGGAATAGGAGTAAAAGTTGGAGTCTTTAATCTCGGAAGAAACAGATATAAGAAAAAAGCTCCTAAAGAATAGAACTACATAATGTCTATAAGTTTTTTAGATAGAAACACATCAAAAGAATGAGTTTGACATAATTTAAAATACAATCTATAAAACCATTGTTTATGAAATACATAAGAATGTTTTTAGTAGCTTTAATCATACTAACAACAAATCAAACAAGGAGTCAGGAAACTGATAACAAAGATTATATCGAATTCAATGATCGAAAAAACATCATACACGGCATCTATCTTGGTGTTGACGTAGGATATGGTCAAATCAAAAAAAATCAAACTACCTCTGCTGGAATTAAATTAGCATATGTTGCTAATAAAAAAATGGAACTAGGAATAACAGCAAAAGCTTTGTTCTCCGATTTAAGATCTGTCGATCGTTCTTTTGGAGGAAATTTTGATTTATTAGTTATCTATGGAGGTCTACACTCAGAAAACATACTACTTAGTACTTCAAAATTTAATTTTTCGTTTCCTTTTCTAATAGGTATGGGGTATGTAGAAGGTTCAGGTCCACTATTTAAGAGTACAGATATAACATTAATTGTAGAACCAGGTGTTAATGTATTATATAATCTTTCTAAATTTATACAATTCGAAGCAGGAATAAAGTATCGGTTTTCAACACCTATTGAT
This sequence comes from Aquimarina sp. Aq107, assembly GCF_943733665.1. Classification (NCBI taxonomy): domain Bacteria; kingdom Pseudomonadati; phylum Bacteroidota; class Flavobacteriia; order Flavobacteriales; family Flavobacteriaceae; genus Aquimarina; species Aquimarina sp. Aq107. Next base: position 2,612,649 of record NZ_OX030782.1, read on the forward strand.
CCAATACCAAATATTTTAGATAATATTAATGGTTTCTCTATACATATTGGCTCTAAAATTGGAATATTTAATCTAAACAGAAATAGATATAAGCAACCAGCTCCTATTGATTAACTAAAACAAAATCACGAAAAAATCTAACTCCAAACGAGACATTAAATCAATAGGTAATTCCTGTTGATTAGTCACCGTACTGCCTTTAATCTAAGTAATCATTAATATAAATTGATCATTATGAAAAAAAATGCATTATTATTAGTAATCTTAATTCCCTGTTTTCAATTATTTTCTCAAGATTCAAAAATCAGTTTTGAACTCAACTACCCTATCCCATTTGGCGACAACTTTCTTGGCGATAATTATGTTGGAATTATTGATGCTGGCGCAGATTACCGGTTTATTGAATTAAACCCTGTTAAGATAGGTGTTTCTATAAATGGTAATGTATTAACAAATAATAAGTTCGATACTTCTGAAACTACAGCATACATATTACAACCAAGAATATTTGGAGAGTTAACTATAGAATCAATTAAGAAACTTCGTCCTTCAGTTGGAATAGGATACACAGTTATCGTATTAGATTCATCTATCACAACAAATACTGGAGAATTAAATGAGACTGAAACTTTAAATGGATTTAATCTCAATGTTGGAATTGGGTATAATATCACTAAAAAGTTTTTTGCTCAAATTCAATATGATTTCTTGAGACTTTCTGAAGAAGATAATGTACCAGATATTGCATTTAATAGAAATGTAAATCTTCTAAAAATAGGATTAGGGTATAGGCTCTAAAAAATTAAACATCATTTAATTGCGAGACCTTCATTTAAAGCAAATCATATAAGCTTGAAAGAACATATAAATGCCATAAATATATTCTTTATCCATGTTTTTTTAGGTATAAAAAAATTCTAAACATAATTAGGCACAAAAATTGATACAATGATTTTATATAAGAAAGAAATGTTACCAAGACCCCAAATGAAAAGTAAAGTTATTCTAAGAACCAAAAAAATAGATACTAACTATGTATTTTCAGAAAACAACCAAGTATATCTTAAACGCAAATCAAGTATTAAATCCACAAATAGTAATACTTTATACACCGAAGAATGGTTTCCCATTAGTTTTTGCTGGAAATCTTAACTAGAAGCGACATATTACAATATATTTATATACTCTAAATACGTAACATATTTTAGATTAGAGCGTCTACTCTATAAATGCTACTGAAAAAACTTTCTTTTGAAAAAATATCTCACTCTTAATATATGGCTAGTACTACTATGTTTACTAGCCAATAGTACCTTGATAGCTCAAGAAAAATTCACAATTAACGGTACTATTTCAGAACAATCTAGTAATGAAACACTAATTGGTGTTAATGTACTTTTTCCAGAAATGGGAAAAGGCGTGGTAACCAATGAATATGGATTTTACTCTATCACTTTGCCAGAAGGAACCTATAAACTACAAATCAGCTACCTAGGCTTTAAAGATATTGTACAAGAAATTATACTAAATGAAGATAAAAAACTGAACTTTCAGCTAGCGGAAGCTTCCGAAATGTTGGATGAAATAGTAATAACAGAAAATATTGAAAAAGTAAATATTAAGAATCCTCAGATGAGTCTTAATAAACTAACCGCAGGAACGATCAAACAAATCCCAGTTGTACTAGGTGAAGCAGATGTAATTAAATCGATTGTACTCCTTCCAGGAGTAACTAGTGGTGGTGAAGGTGCTTCTGGTTTTAATGTTCGTGGTGGTGCTGCAGATCAAAACTTGATCTTATTAGATGAGGCTACTATTTTTAATTCATCACATTTATTTGGATTTTTCTCCGTGTTTAATCCAGATGCAATTAAAGATATTAAACTCTATAAAGGAGGAATTCCTGCAAAATATGGAGGACGAGTTTCTTCTGTTTTAGATATTTATCAAAAAGAAGGAAATAGTAAGGAATATCATATTAATGGTGGGCTTGGACTTGTTTCCAGTAGATTATTAGCAGAAGGCCCAATAGTAAAAAATAAAGGAGCTTTCTTAGTTGGAGGAAGAGCATCGTATGCACATCTTTTCTTACCATTAGTAGATGATGGTAACGATAACGTTGCATACTTCTATGACCTCAACACTAAATTAAACTATAAAATAAACGAAAATAATAATCTATTTCTCTCGGGATACTTTGGTAGGGATGTCTTTGCTATAAGTGAAAGTTTTAGAAACACATATGGAAATACAGTTTTAAACCTAAGATGGAATCACTTATTCTCGGATAAACTATTTTCTAATTTATCCTTAATTTATTCAGATTATTTTTATGGATTAGAACTTGACTTTGTTGGCTTTGAATGGGATTCTGGGATCAGAAATTTTAATTTAAAGTATGATTTAAAACATTATTTAAGCGATAATTTTCAACTTAATTATGGAATCAATAATATATACTATCGATTCAATCCTGGTGAGATCAAGCCTAATAGAGATGACTCTGGAATTATCAGAGATAAATTAATTGATAAATACGCTAATGAATTAGGCGTATATATTGATGCAGAACATAAGATCTCTAATAAATTATCATTACAATACGGTATTCGTCTTAGTAACTTCACTAGATTGGGTCAAGATGAATTAAATATTTATGAGGATGACAACCCTCTGTTGTTCAATGAAGAATTACAAATTTATGAAGCTGCAAATCCTATAGGCACAGAAAGAATTAGTAGAAGTGATCAAATTAAAAACTTTACTAATTTAGAACCTCGATTAGCCTTAGCATATATATTTAATGATAATACTTCGATAAAAGCTAGTTATAACAGAATGGCTCAGTATCTACACTTATTATCTAATACTAGTTCCCCTACTCCACTAGATGTATGGACTCCTAGTGGGAAATATGTAAAACCGCAATTACTCAATCAATATGCCTTAGGTTTCTTTAAAAGTATTAAAAATGATGCATACTCTATAGAAACAGAAGTATTCTATAAAGACATCAAAAACAGAATTGATTATATTGATGGTGCAGAACTCATCGCCAATGACGCTATTGAACAAGAAATACTTAATGGTGAGGCTAGAGCTTACGGTTTAGAACTTTTATTAAGAAAAAATGAAGGCAAGTTCAAAGGATGGTTAGCCTACACATTGTCTAAATCAGAACAGCGGACAGTTGGAAGAACTCCTGTCGAAACAGGTATTAATAATAGCCAATGGTATAACACACCTTTTGATAAAACACATGATATTTCTTTTAATGGTAGTTATGAGTTAAACAAAAAATGGAAGTTTAATGCTAATTTTTTATTCCAAACAGGACAACCTACTAATTACCCATCTGGACAGTTTGAGTTTCAAGGGTTGGTAGTACCAATTTATGATGGATTAAGAAATGATCAACGACTTCCATCTTATCATCGAATGGATATTTCTGCTACCTTAACACCACGAAAAAATAAAACTCGTAAATGGCAAGGTGAATGGGTATTTAGTATTTATAACCTATATAATCGCAGAAATGCTGCATCTATCGCCTTTAGTCAAAATACAGAAACTCGCGTAAATGAAGCAGTAAGAACCTCCATATTCGGAATCGTACCAGCTATCACCTATAATTTTAAATTTTAACACAATGAAAAAGTTATTATATATTATAATCGGACTTTCTATAATCACAAGTTGTGAAGATGTTATTGATGTTGATGTTCCTAATGGAGAACCAAAATTAGTTATAGACGCATCTTTTGAAATTTATTTAGATGAAACTCCCGTTGATGCCTTAGGTGGAGTACGACTTACATTATCAGCTCCTTTCTTTAATGATGGTGTTCCTACAGTAAGTAACGCAACGGTATTTATTACCAATCTATCAGACAATTCTATCGTTAATTTTGTAGAATCATTCAATGAACCAGGATTCTTTATTCCAGAAGATTCAAATTTAATACCAGAATTTGATATAGATTACGAACTTACGGTGATCTATGAAGGAGAAACCTATAAAGCTACTACACAATTAATACCGACAGTTGCTATTGATAATGTAGAGCAAGGAGATGGAACTTTATTCGACGGTGATGAAACTGAAGTTATTGTTTTCTTTACTGATGAGGGAAATAGAGAAGATTTCTATCTATTCGATTTTGATTTTAATTTATATCTTCCGAGCGAAGATCGTTTCTATCAAGGTGAATCTTTTAATTTTTCCTATTTCTATGAGGATATGATCGGTGGAGAAGAAGTAACTATAAAAATTCTTGGAATAGACGAACGATACTACAACTATTCTAATATACTAATCGAACAAAGTGAACAAGACGGAGGAAATCCGTTCCAAACACCTCCTGCGCAAATACGAGGAAATATTATAAACACCACGAATCCAGATAATTTTGCGTTAGGATATTTTAATCTATCCGAAGCAAATCGTTTTCAATTTACAATTGAAGAGTGATCAGGAAAATCAGTATTTTTGAAGCATGAGTTTTACCAAAACAACCGAACAGGCTTCCAACTATAACCATCTGGAAAAGATGAGTGTTTCTGATTTGTTATCAAATATCAACAAAGAAGATAAAACAGTACCAAATGCCGTAGAAAATGCTATTCCACAAATTGAAAGTTTAGTTTCTAAAATTGTTGAAAAACTAAAAAATGGAGGAAGACTCTTTTATATGGGAGCTGGAACTAGTGGCCGTTTAGGTATTGTGGATGCTAGTGAGTGCCCTCCTACTTTCGGAGTCTCATATGATTTAGTTATTGGATTAATTGCGGGTGGAGATCCGGCTATCAGAAAGGCCGTGGAATTTGCAGAAGATGATACAGAGCAAGGATGGAAGGATCTAGAAACACATAAAATCTCAGAAAAAGATGTTGTTATTGGTATTGCCGCATCAGGAACTACACCTTATGTAATAGGAGCTTTAGAACAATGTAATGCCTCAAATATTATTACTGGTTGTATTACTTGTAATGCAGGAAGTCCTTTAGCCATAACAGCTCAATATCCGATTGTAGTAACAGTTGGTCCAGAATTTGTAACTGGAAGTTCTAGGATGAAAGCAGGAACTGCTCAAAAATTAGTATTAAACATGATATCTACAGCTACTATGATACAACTAGGAAAAGTAAAAGGTAATAAAATGGTAGACATGCAACTTAGTAATAATAAACTAGTAGATCGTGGAACACGAATGATCATGGATGAGCTAAAAATAGAAAGAACATTAGCTGCAGAATTATTAAAGAAACATGGAACTGTTAGAAACGCAATTGATAATTATGGAGCCTAAAAGAACAGATAAAGAATTATTAGGTAAAGGTATACAGCGTATGGCAATTGCGTTGATTTTTATGTTTATTAGTCCAGTGATTATTCACTCTGCTTTTAAAAACCAAGATCATTCTTATTACTATCCCATATTAATTTTAGGATTAGTTGGCGCTGCATTCGCTATATTCATGGCATTTAGAGGGTTAAAAACTATTATGGATTCTATTTTTGGTAAAAAATAGAATCCATATATAATTATAGTTTAATTATACCAGTAGGGTTAGTAATCCCCTACAATTTTATTATTCTCGATCCTCTCTTTCAGGTCACTAATATATTTTAATGCGTTTTTATTTTCGTAATCTGTATAGGCCTTTGTAGCCCATTCAATAGCCTTGGTATAATCTCCTTTTATTTCATTATAGAAAGCCATATTAAAACAAGCCTGTCCGGCAATTTCTGGATCTGAATTACTAGTTTCTTTTTCCCATAATTCAGCTGCTCCATCCCATTGCCCTGTTTCTACTTTTCGTTTTGCAATTTCAAAATTCGGCGTCGCTTTCACATAATAATCTCTATATACATTATCCCTATAGGGTAATAATCTCAACGCATAATCACTACCAATTTTCTGACTAATTTGTAGGACTGATTGTTTTCTATTCGTAGCAGCCTCAATTGCTTTTATTGGATTTATTCCTTTTCCTATAGATTTCGTTTTCTCATTAACTGATAGTTGATCACTGATTTTTTTTCGAATACGATCGTATATACGCCATCCCGTTTTTATCTTAGTTTCTATATTTACTTGGTGTTCTACACCAGGAAGTTCTAGTCCTAATGGTCCTTCAATCTTCTTGTTTTCGACAGTGTATGAAGCTTTAGCATCAGTATCATATATGGCTAAAGTAAAAATCGCATCTACATTATTCGTTTTACAAAGTTTATCAATTTGGTCCCAACTTATGGGTGATGGAAAAATACCTCCTCCAGGATTTTCTTTTAATGACATCGGTAAGATCGTTACTTCGGTAAACCTAGGATTTTGAAGTAATGCTGTTTTTAAAGAAATAATGGCTTGCTTAGCTCCATCCTCATCGAGTTTTGCTCCTTCAATAGATAATATTTTATCTAATTGATCTAATCCTACATTATCATTAGAAGGTATGCTTCTATTAAGGATTCCTATTTTCTTAACAGATGAATCCAACGTAACAATTGGAGGTTTTATGACTTCTGTCTTCAATGATTTTTTACTTCCACAGCCAACACTAATAAGTAAAACTAAAGTTGAGATAATAATTTTATATGTGAGTATATTTTTCATTTCCAGGTAAATTATGAATTAGACATATAGCATCAATAAGAAATACAAAAAATGGAAAGGATGGTTTTCCCCAAAACCATCCTTTCCCTAAAAATTTTTGAATATCAATTAATTCGGGACAAATGCCCAAGAATTACCACCTACTTGTGCTCCAATAGTTAACTCTTCGTTTTCTATATCTATTCCTGCAGCTGAACCATCAGTACCTACCGTTGCATACGTACCATTTCCACTACCAATAAATCTTAATCCTGTAATTGAAGGAACTCCATCACTGAAACTAATAGTATATGTACTTCCCGAACCAGAAATGGTTGCTGTTCCATCTACTCCGGCTACTATTCCCATGCCATTTGCTGGAGTATAAGTAAGTTCTCCGTCAAATGTAGTAACAAGACTTGCTGGTAAAGTAACAAATTCCTCCGCAGGTGTTCCATCATCATCACTACCACAAGATGAAATGAATAAAACAGATAATACTAATACTACTTTACTTAAGTTTTTCAAAAAATTGTTTTGAGTTTTCATTGCTTTTAATTTTAAATAAATTATTAAACCTGAGGTAAACTTAATTTTATTCTCTCCCAATTAAATTAAGCTGTGGACATTTGAAGAGATTTTGTTGACCAACAGTAAATCTTAAAGGAACATTGTTATCTCACTATATATTTTAAAACTAAGTCTTCAGTATATTCTTTAAAAACCAATTATTCCTTAATCACAAAATGAATAATTCTCGAGTATTTCTTTAAAACCACAAAATTTACTACAAACATCCTGCTTTAGTAACCATTCATCCTCATTTCGAAATTATTCCTCGCTAATAATCTTAAATTAAACTAGTAAACTGGATAATTCCGATATCAATATAATTATGGCAACTGACACACAAGTACAAATATTTATAGATGGTGATCCCATTCCCGCATTTAAAAAACTCTCTCTTTCTCAAGAAATAGATGCACATCATAGTTTTGAATTAATCTGTAGAAAAGATGTATTAGAAGAAGTTACAGATCATATCTCTGGAGAGAGCATTAATTTTTTGGGCGCTATTTTTCTATTAAAAATACAATCCGTTAATGGCTTTTCCGAAAATGAAATATTAGAATTTAAAGGTATTGTCACATCCATTAATACTGTAAAAGGATTCTATCAGAAAACGGGTGATCTCATCCATATAATAGGTAAAAGTTCTAGTATAATTACGGATGATGGTCCTCATTATGCATCTCATCAGGACATAGGAATTTCAGAAATTTTAGAAAAAACGTTTACTGGATATGATAAAGGAATTCTACAGTATAACATTTCTCCAAAAAAAATTACTCCAATACATTATAGTGTTCAAAAAGAAGAAAGTGCTTTCCAATATGCGAGCAGACTAGCCGCACAGTATGGAGAATGGTTTTATTATGATGGATCTAAGTTAGTTTTTGGAAAACCTGAAAACAAAGAACCTATAAAACTTCGATATGGTTATGATCTATTAGAGTTGTCTATGAAATTAGAAGCTATACCTAACAACTTTAAATATTTCACCAATGATTACCTAACAGATAATTTTCACGAAGTAAAAACCGCAGAATTGAATTCTAGTTCTAAAGGTTTTATTTCTACAATTAATCAAAAAAGCAATAAACTATTTCAAAAAGAAACGCAGATTTTTGTGAGTGCTCATGATGATCCACAGATGAAATCACGTATAGATGATCAAATATTACATCAAAAACAAGCTAATGAAGTAAATCAAATAAAAGTCTCCGGAAAAAGTAGTAATCCAAGTATCTCTCTTGGTAGCAAAATATTAATAGATGGAGAAACCTCTTCATATGGAGGCTATAGAATTACCAAAATAACACATAATTGTGGAGAAAATGGCAGATATGAGAATAGTTTTGAAGCTATCACTGCAGAAACCGATGTATATCCAAAAACTTCTATTAAAGCATACCCAAAAAGTAAATCACAGACAGCTGTTGTAGTGGACAACGTGGATCCAGAAGGAATGGGTCGTGTAAAAATACAATATGCTTGGCAAAAAGAAACAGGAGAAACTTCTCCTTGGATTAGACAAGCTAGTCTAGCTGGTGGACCAGGACAAGGAATGTATTTTGTTCCTGAAAAAGGAGATGAAGTAATCGTAGATCACGAAGGCGACAATGCAGAATTACCTATTGTAAAAGGTAGTGTGACCAATGCTTCTTCTGTTCCAGAAAGTTTTAAAAGTGGTAATAATCATCTAAAAGCCATCAAAACAAGAAGTGGTAATCAAGTAACGCTTAATGATGCAGATGGCAGTGTTACCATAGCAGACCCTAGTGGCAATACTATTGTGATGGGTGGTAATGGAGAAATTACTATCAATGCACCTAATAAAATCACCTTCTCCTCTACTGATATTGCTATTGAAGCTAGTAATAATGTTACTGTTAATGCAGGTAGCAATGTTGCCGCTAGTGCTGGAAGTAATTTTAGTGCTAATGCAGCTAGTAATATGAGCTTGGATGGTGGTAGTAATTTTAGTGCTAGTGGAGGCTCCAAAGCTTCTTTAAAAGGGAAAACAACTTCAATTAGTGGTAAACGTGTGTCGATTACTGCATCTGTAATGGCTAATATCCAGGCTGGAGTGGCATTATCCTTAGCGGCGACTGGAATTGGTATTGTAGCAGGTGCTGCTGCTAAAATTTTTGGTATGGACATCAAAATAAAGGGAGGAAAAGTAGAAGTTAATTAAATCACAAAAATCGAATGTTAGTAAAAGAAAAAACACCTTTAATCATACCGTTTTCTTTTGGCATACAGAGATACAAGGTTTCTCTTCAACTATTGTATAAGAAACTGGAACAGTCTGAACACGAAAAACTCTCATTTATTTTGGAAAAAAGATGGATTGAGAAAAATGAAAAAGGTTCAATCTATAGTGTTGAGTTGTTTTTGGACAATTCTGACGAAACAACAAGTACTTATTATAAGGATGTACAAACCGTAGTATTAAAAAAAGTAATACTTCAATTAGACAACCAAAATCAAATAGTAAAGGTATACAATTATGGAGAAATCTGTGAATGTTGGGACGAGAGTAAGAAAGTTTTTTTTAAAAGAAATAAAGAAATGTACTCAATTAAAAGTAAGATGAAAGCAATTGATGACGCACTTAGCGATAGAAAACACTTTTTAAATTATATAATAGATCAAGAGTTATATCAGATCCTATTTCCTGCTGTATGTCAAAAAGAACTTATTTGTAATAAACCTATTTTATCTACAAAGAGATATACGAATTTGTTCAAAGAAACTATTGTACCCATAATAAATTGTTCCGTTTTGGAAAAAACAGATTCCAAAACTAAGAAAGCTTATTTCTATGATATTGAATCCATTGAATCAAAGGAATTTGATGATGAATCGTTAATAAAAGCATACAAGAAAGCTTACAATGTAAGTGATATTCAACTTGATTTCACTACGATAAGAAACTATAGCATAGGACTAGATGGTATTATGCAATCTATACAGAGTATTAAGAACGTAAAAGTATCTGAATTAGAAAATTTCGAACAACTTACGGAAGCTACGTTGTTACCAAAAAACAATTAATCGATGGCCAGGTATTATATAAAAAACGGAGTAGAATTAGAGTGTGACAAGGGGAGCGCGACATCTAACCTTACAGTAACTAGTACCACTAACACAAAGATAAAAGGAGAAAATTGGGCTACAGAAAAAGACAAAGAATTTGGCACCAATTTCAAACCTTTTGGAACCTGTAGTTGTAATAGTGGTGCTCCTTGTGTTGCTAAAACCATAAAATGGATAAACATAGCTGAGAATGAGAGCTCCTCCGGCAAAAAATATATTTTACATGATAGCAAACTACTTTGTTCTCTTGGGGGAGCAATCACTATAAAATTAGAAGAAAAAGGAAATACATCCGACGCAGAAGATCCTAAGGTGCCAAAAGAATCCAATGAAGGTAGCACAAGTAACTCTTCTTCTTCCCCATCAAATGACGATTCCTCATCTCCTGAATCTGCTACACAAACCAATCATGATTCTAGTGATCAAACCGAAGATAAAGAAAACTCTGAAGATTCAAAAAAAACATACACAACTACTAGAAGAGGTAAAAAAATCAACCTATTAGTAGATCCTAAGAAATATAATCAAGAAGAAGGTGTAAAAAATAATAGAACAAGGACTAGAGCTCGAGGTCCATGGAGAAATAATAAAAATGATAATTCTTTTCAAGATAGTGTAGGACAAGAAGCATTAAATATTCTTGGAGATATAGGTCGCAATTTAGTTAATGGAAGGTCATTAAAAGTTTTTGGGAACTATGTTGTGGGGGTAGGAAAAGGGATCAAAGGAGCAGTAGTTGGACTTTATACTGGGGCAGAAACCGCTTTTTTATATGGCCGAAATAGAACAGAATTGTATTTAAGTTCTTTATCGGAAGAAGAGCGGTTTAATCAAGAAATGGCGAATCTTTTGCAAGACCAACAAATTTCGCAATACATAGAAGGTCTACCTGGAAACTATGATGAACTTAGATTATTTATGACAGATAAATTTGAAGAAATTGGAATATCTATCGAAGAGTTCAAAAATCTAAGCGAAGAAGAACAGGGAAAATTAATTGGTCAAGGCGTCGGAGGTTTTGTTGGTGGAGGCGCAGTAGGAGCTGCAGCAAAAAAAGGGACAGGTGCCATGGGAAAAGCCATGAAAGCTTTTAATATCGGAGCAAACCCAAAAGGTTATTTAACCAATCTTTTTAAAAGCAAAGCTATCGAAAATATACCTGGAGGTCCAGAAATGATGGCACTATACAATAAAGTCAACCAAGCAAAAAATTATAAAAACGGTCTAAAAGAATTAAAAAAAATTGCAGCAGCTCCATTAGGGCTGGTACTTAATAAAAAAGCAAGAAAAAAAACACAAGAAGAAATAGATGCGGAAGAGAACAGAGCACGTGAAGCTCATAAAAAGGCGCAAAAAGAAAAGGATAAATTAGAAGCAACTCTTTTAAATCAAAGATTAGAGAAATTAAGGAACCAAGAAAAAGCAGAAGGAAAAACAAAAGAGGCTGCTTCTGCTTTAGTACAATTACAAAAAAGATCTGATCCAGTAGATGTTGTCACAGGTGTTGTAATTTATGATGATATAGATTTCGAAATTCCAGGAATCATACCTATTCGATGGGAGCGTTACTGGTACTCTGATTCTAAGTATATAGGCCCCCTAGGTCATGGTTGTCATCATAAATACGACATTCATATACAAGTAAAAGAAAAACTCATCTTACTTACGTTGTCGGATGGAAGACCCGCTTTTTTTCCTATACTAACCAAAGAAAACAATAGTTCTTATAATGCTAAGGAAAAACTAACACTTACATTAACTAATAATCAAAATTACGAGTTGTTCGATCATACAGCTCAGCTTAATTACACATTTGAAAATAGATCCAATATTTATAGACTTACACAACTATCTAATGTAAAAGGTATTGCTATAGAATTTCAATACTACAATGATCATCTTGATAAAATTATTGACACAGCAGGTAGAGTGATCAAAATTCATTCTAATGAAAAAGGTTTTATTACAAAAATAACCGCCCATCATAAGGAGAATAACCGAACATTAGTACGCTATAATTATAATAAAATGGGCGATATGATAAAAATAACAGATCCCCAAGAAAAATCTGTTACTATAATTTATAAAAACCACCTAATGGTCTCTAAAACACATCGATTAGGAAAAACTTTTAATTGGGAATATGAAAAAATGAAACCTGGAGCACGTTGCACAAGAGCATGGGGTGATAATGGTTTACTAGAGTATACTATTGAATATGGTAAAGAGTATAATAGAGTTATCAATTCGTTAGGGCATACATCTCTTTTTTATCATCAGGGAGGAAATTTAGCTACTAAGATTGTAGATCCGTTAGGAGGAGTAATTATAAGAATGTTGAACAAAAACAATGATGTAGTCAAACTAATCGATGAAGAGGGTAACGAAATAAATTACAAGTACGATGAAAGAGGTAATTTATCAGAAAAGAAATTATCTGATGGTAGTACTGTGGAGTATACTTTTGATAAAAAAAATAAGCTACAATTACTTACAAAACCTGAAGGCGGTGTAGTGGTTAGATCTTATAAAAATGATCAATTGGATTGTATTATTGAGCCTGATGGGATGATGACTACCTTCGAATATAATAAAGAAGGATTGATCTCAAAAATTTATGACAATAGAGATAAAGAAACCCTTTTATTTTATGATAATGAATATAACTTGATTAAAACTCAATTCCCTGACGGAAGTATTTCTACTTGGGAATATGATTGTTGGGGACAATGTATTAAAACTGTAAACCCTGTCAAACAACAACAGGAGTTTTCTTATGATGTCCTTGGTAATATTTCCAAAATAAGATTACCAGATAATACTACTGTAAAACTTGAATATGATAGTTATGGAAGAATAATAAAAGCGATTGATAATAAGCAGATTATTAATTACCAATATACTTTAATGGGGAATCTAAAATCAAGAGAGCAAGATGGAAGAAGGGTGCTTTTTAGATACAACAATGAAGAAGAACTAATAGGAATTATTAATGAACAAAATGAATCTTATAGTTTTACAAGAGATGCTAAAGGTAACATTATAGAAGAAAAAGGCTTTGATAATTTGACTCGAAAATTTATTCGAGATAAAGCAGGTAAGGTGATAAAAGTAGAACGACCTGATAATAATCATAGTATATACAAGTATGATAAAGGAGGTCGCATATCTCGTATAGATTATAAAGATGGTACTTGGGCTACATATAGCTATAATAAGGATGGTTTACTAACAGAAGCTGTAAATCAAAATAGCCACGTAAAATTTACACGCGATCAAGCTGGTAGAATCTTATCTGAAAATCAAGATGGATATACCGTAACTAGTGAATATGGAGAGCTGGGAATACGTACAGCTATTAAAAGTAATCTTGGGGCTGATATCAATTTTGAACACTCCATCATGGGAGAAGTAAACAAAGTCCTTGCAAAAACTGATCAAGTCAAACCTTGGGAAGCTAATTTCTTATACAATAGTTTAGGTATGGAAACCGAAAGGATACTACCAGGTGGTATAACGAGTAGTTGGAATTATGATAGATATGGAAACCCTAAACAACATATTGTAAGGAGTAAAAATAGGGAACAACGTAATCGGACATATGCATGGGATGTAAATTCTAAACTGAAGCAAATTACTAATAATCTCACCCATAAAACTACGCGATTTACTTATGATGTTTTTAATAGTTTAGCTTCCGCGCAGTACGAAGATGGTAGTTATGATTATAAACTACCTGATGAAGTAGGAAACTTATACCGAACAAAGGATAAAAAAAACCGCGAATATGGTAAAAGTGGAAAACTCCTTCGGTCAGGATCTACACATTATCATTATGATAAAGAAGGGAGTTTAATAGAAAAAGATACACCAAAAGGCACTTGGAAATACACTTGGGAAGCTGGAGGAATGCTACAAAGTGTAACCAAACCTGATAAAACAAAAATAGAATTTGAATATGACGCACTAGGTCGTCGTACTAGTAAGATAATTCATAGAGTCCCGAGCGAAGCCGAAGGGCAAAATAGTGTTATTACCCGCTTTGTTTGGGACGGAAATGTACCATTACACGAATGGAAATACAATCTAAAAGATAGACCCAGAACAGTAGTAGATGGGTTAGGAAATATTTCAAAAGACACAAAAGAACCTGTAAAAGATGTAATTACATGGATCTTCAACCAAGGAACTTCTATACCTTCAGCAAAAATAACTTATGAAGACACATATTCTATCATTACAGATTACCTAGGTACTCCTGTGGAAATGTACAACAGTAACGGAGAAAAAACCTGGCAAGCAGAATATGATATGTACGGAAAAGTTCGTAAACTTGTTACAGGTTCCTTGAATGATTGCCCGTTTAGATATCAAGGACAATATGAAGATGTAGAAACTGAACTTTATTATAATAGATTTAGATATTATTCACCTCAAGAAGGACTATATATATCTCAAGATCCTATTAGATTAGCAGGTAATAATCCTAATATTTATGCCTATACTAAGGATAACAATGTATGGATTGATGTATTCGGGTTAGCGGGGGATTATAAAGAAATGCCTGTAGTACCAGGTCATCAAAGACATCACATTATTCCTCAATCAATGAATCATCCACTTTTGAATAGCATTGGTTATGATCCACATCAGAGTAGAAATATTATTCAATTACCAACAACAACTGATATTGATCCAACAAGAGCAGTCCACCGAGGAAAGCACTTCGGTGATTATGACAATATGATTAAGACAAGGCTTGATGTCATTGATAATATGGATGCTAGCAATGAAATAAAAAGAGCCCATACGGATGCTTTAATGGATGAAATAAGGGATGATCTGGAGAATAAACGAATAATATTAAATAAAGCGAAGTAAGTAGATTATGAATTATATTTTATCGACAACTTACAACTCAAATGGGTTAATCAAATATCTAAACCACATTTCTACAGATTATAAATTATTCCTAAGAGGTGTTCATTTGGAAAGAGAAGAAGTTAATTTGAATTTTTCAGTTATAGAGGATATTTCTAAGGAGAAACTTTTAAAGTTCCCTATAATAGAATCATCAGGACCAATATTAATTAATAAAACAATAAAAGAAATTCTTGAAAAAGAGACCTCTTTTGTACAATTTTTCCCAGTTACTTTAAGCATAGGAAATGAATCGATTAGTGATTTTTACGCTATTAATATAATGGCAAAAATAAAATGTATTGATATGAATCTTAGTGAATTTAAACCTATCAATTTTGATGTTAATAACCCTCAATATATGTTTTATTATATTGTTTTGATGGATAATCCATTAAATAATTTAAAGATAACGATCTGTAAAGAGATGAGTAGATATATTGTCATTAATGATGACATTAAAAATAACCTCATAGAAAACAAAATTAGAGGTTTAAAATTTTGTACGTCTATAGACCTAACTCCAAAAGAAAGAACTATTTGCGAAGAAATATAGGAGTAATACTCGAAAAATAAATATCGAGTGGATATCTAACATAGCTGTGTAAAGTTTACAGCTTCGTAGCAGTGCGAATAAGAAAAGAAAAACAATGAAAACCTATTACAACGATACTCTTAGAAAAGTAGCATTCGAAAATAAGTCGATAGGTTTAAAAGATGCTAAGGATTATTTTCTAATATTATCAGATCACTCAACATCATATATAGCCATCATTGATTCGTATGATGATGTTATTATATTCAAATGGTTAGAAAAAGACAAATGGTTGATTGATCATCTTGTCGTACCGGATACCTTGCATAGACAGCGGTATGCTACCAAAGAAAAATGTTTAACTTTTATAGAAAAAATATATCAAGAATACGACATATCTGGTTTTGAAGGCTTCGAGGATGTCCCTATACAAGAATTCACTCTAGACGAAATATTAGAATTTAAAGAAGAGGATCAATATCTACTAAGAGAAGAAGAACCTCCTATGAAAAAGGTGATTATTTCTAAAAAAACAATATCAAAAAAGAAAAAAACCTCTAAACCTTCCATAATCCTCGGAGATATAATAATTCCTAAAGAAGAACCCAGAACCAAATCTATTACTAGGGTTCCTACTAAAAAAAAGAAAAAAACGTCACCTCTTAAACAATTTAAGGAATCTACAAAGGAATTAGAAAAAGAAAAAAAGCAATCTAGCATAGCTAAAACTTCAACTAAACCAATTCCAAAAAAAATAGTTAAAACCAAAGCAGTACAAAATAAAAAGAGTGATACCAGTCTTCTAAATCTTGGAAAAACTACAAAACCTAAAAAAAATAATAAACATTCTTTAGTAATGGGAGAACAACTTGGTAAGGATCGAAAAAAGCATAACCCTCCTACTCCACCCAAAGTAAAAACTAAATCCAATACAGTTGATAAAAATAAACCAGCAAGTAATGACAATAGCCTATTTAGTATCTAAATAGTTTTATATATCCTATTTCAAATTATATTTTTAAAAGCTAATAATAATTCTCTTTTTTTATTCTAAGATTACTTAAAGTTTTCTGATACACTTATCAAACATATAACAACAGTTCTATTCTTTTAGAAAACTCCACATCAGAATGTAATTCATCCACAATTATAGACTTAAAATCCACTGTATAGATATTATCATTTTTCTGATTAATATCTTAAATACACTTATTACATCGTGTAATAAAATAACTTAATATTTTACATTATGATAAATAACTTATCAAACTTAGGAACATCTTTAACTAAAGAACAACAAAAAACAATTAACGGAGGATTATTACCATGTCATAATAATAATGACTGCATCGATCTTACTGCCAGTTATAATTACCAATGTGTTTCTGTTCCTAGTTCGCCATTTGGTAAATTATGTATTTTAAGATAATACCAAATACCAGTATTTCAATAACTTAAATTTTCGCACAATGAAAAAAACATATTAAACTTAGAAGGAGTAAAAATCCTCAACAAAAAAGCTCAGAAGACAGTAAATGGTGGATACGATGGATGCGATTGTGGAGTGGTCACTAATATGCCTTTCTTTTGTCCACATAGAAATTGTAACTAAAAACACTGTTTTTGGATTAAATAGAAATGTAAAACCTCATCAATATAAACATTGATGAGGTTTTTTCTATAATTGATTGATGATATCAAATTAAAAATATACTATTCTAAAACTGTAAGTTCGTATGCAGGCAAATAGGTTTTTACATTACTAAACTCGGTGTTAAATAACCTTACACGATATGTTCTTCCTTCTGGTAAATCTATATTTGGTACCGAAGGTGATATAAGTTCATACGATAAATTATTAGTTCCATTAATGAATTGCTGTGTCGCAGTCTGGTTAACAAGAACCTGATCTGGAGTATCTTCTCTATTTAATACATCTTCAATATTCACTTCATGGATTTCAAAACCTATTTCTCCAAAATCTAAATCAAACGGGCCGTCACCATCAACAAAAACGGGATCAATAACCGCATCCAAAACAACATCTATAAAAAATAGAGAACTAACACCTACTTCTGTGGTATTAAAACCGTATTCAGAACTTACTCTCAGATCTCCACATTCTCCCTCGCTAATAATGATAGCTCCTAGATCTTGTAATTTACAAACCTCCTCAGGAATTTCGTTAAGCATTAAATTTCCAGACACATCCAATATATCCAAAATCGTTAATGCGCCTAGTTCCATAGGGATATCCATAATCTTATTATTACGAAGATTAATTGTTTTTAGATTTACCAACTCACCCATTCTAGCACTAATTGAATTAATATCGTTATTCTCCAAATTTAAATCCGTTAGTTGAGATAACATCCCTATTTCATCAGGAATAATACCGTCTTCATTAGTTAAAAAACCTATATTGTTATTGGATAAATCTAGTTTTTTAAGTGTCGTAGCTTCAGAAATACTACTAGCAAATTTTTGTATTCCTTCACTTCCCGTTATTGTTAATGAATCTAATTTTGTAAAAACCCCAAATCCTTCAGGTATAGTCGTAAGGTTCTTATTATTAATAAGAGAGATGCTTTTCAAGTTTATTAATCTAAAAAAACCTTCAGGTATTTCGAAAAAATTATTATTTGTAAAGTTTAGTTCCTCTAAAAGTGTAAGTTGCCCTATATCGCTAGGAATAACATCTAAAGGAATATCTTCCAAAATCAACTTTTCTAATTGGTTCAAAGATCCTATTCCTTCAATTTCGTTAATTCCTATATGATCTAAGCTAAGCTCCTTTAAATTAGATAAAGAAAATAAACCTGGTAAAAAATCATCTGCTTGTATTGTTAAATTAGTGCTTCCGGATAGTGATAAATTTTCTAGTCTTTTTAAATCAAATAACTCATTTGGAATATTGCTTAACTCATTATTTTTAAGTTTTAAAACTGTTAGATTTTCTAATAAATTAATTGTTGGAGTAAGTACCTTAATCCCTTTGTTTTCTATATCAAGTCCGATAAGTTTATTATTCTCAATAACAAGTCCTTCCCAGTTATTAATATTATCTAAACTATTACTCCAATTAAGAGTGTTATCAGGATTCTCTTCTAATATTTTTAATAACACATTATTTACATCCTCGAAATCATCTTCTATGATAGTTGTAATTAGGTCTGCTTCAATTTCTTTAGTACACGAAATAATTAAACACGTACATATTGCAAAAACTCTCAAATATAAATTTCTCATAAATCAATATTTAGCTTAAAGACTACATCTATTAATACAAATATGTTTGAAAAATTGATCATTTATTTTGGTTAGTGGTCTAATGACACGATTTTGTGGATGAACGATTCTTTTTTTTAAACATAGAAATATCGATATCTAACAGCAAAACATCTAAAACACAAAACCCTAAAAACTATACATTAATCCATAAAATCTAAACCAAAATCCTCAAAACAATACGTGACATTATAATAAGCTTTTAATTCGTTTTTCTGAATGCTTCCCAAAATTTTGAAAAACAAAATAACACGAATGAATAATCAGAGAAAAATTAAGAAACAATTTCTGTATACACTATTATTACCTCTTGTATTATGGTCATATTCAAGTTCATTATCAGCTCAGAGTCATAAAGTAGCTTTTTCTATAAATGGAGGTATTGTCCAAGATGGTTTTAGCGGAATGATTTCGGGAGATTACAAAGTTAATGAGTTTGATTATATCCAATTTAATTTACAAGGTAGTTTTACAACGATAGAACAAAACAATATTGACATTCCTATAAATACATATTCATTTAATACAGGATTCTTTTTTGATATACTTAGGAACAACTCTAGAACATTTGCATTAGGCGGCGGCGGTACTATTGGATATGAAATTATTAACGATGGTGATAATAACATTGGAAACAATCAAATATTAACTGTAGAAACAGAAAATCTCGTCTATGGAGCATATGCAGGTGTAGATGCTGATATTTTTCTTTCACCAGTAATCACTTTAAATATAAAAGTAAATGAAACCTATCATTTTAACAGTGAAATTGGTGAGCTTATTCCATACGCAGGCATAGGAATTAAATTAATCTTGAAATAGGAAAAAAATAATCGTCCTATTTTATAATAAATAAAATATAACATAATGAAAAAACCAGGTCACACCTTATCCATATCCATTAAAAGCTCATTATTGATGTTATCTTTATTGGTCATGCAATCTTTTACAATAAATGCACAGACTAGCACAAAATTACCCGAACAATTAATTACAAAATATACAGGTGTTCTTTCTGCAAACGGAAGAGCAACAATGGTAAACACCGAGGGTACTTGTACTATAAAAACAAAAGGATATAGAACATACGCTTTTTATTTTAGTGATGGAGTTCCTTCTATATCGGGTATAAAGTTTATTAAAAATGATGACACTTATACGTCCACAGTTATTTATAATGGTAAAAACCTAGCTATTACAGTTGATGAAGAAGGAGATCTTGTTATAGGATCTACAGCTGCTAACACAATAGCTTTTTCAGGAAGTATTAACGAAGGTAATAACACATATGATGATACCAATACAATAACTGGTAATAACATTCATTTAAACACTGCAGGATCAAAAATAACGAACAACAATGGTAACTTATCATTAAGCACTGGGAATACAGGGATTTCAATAGCAAATGGAAATGTTTCATTAGAAACCGGAAATGTAAGTATAAATACAAGTTCCAATAAAAATAGTGGTGCTACTAGTTGTATTTTAGAGCATAATCATAGTTATGGGGTACTATTAAACTGTAATTCTTCGGAAATTAGTAACCTTCCTAGAAAAACTATTGGTATCTATAAAGGAAAACTCGAAACTTTCGGTACCGAAACAAGAAAAGGAATATGTACCATCATCGAGACAGGTTGCAAAACATACCGCTTAGACTTTAGTAATGGCATACCTCCCATTCACGATGTCCAATTTGGAAGAAAAAACGATTTTGATGAATATACCTCGGTTATAGTAGAAGGTGAATATTCTTCAGCAATAGAAATTGATATGACATTTAATGACCTAGAAATCGACGGAGAAATTCTACGAGTATCCTTTGATGGAAAGAGAAATTAATAACGAGACTCTTGTTTGTGTATTGAAAAAAGATTCGCCAAATTAAAATCATATGTTTGACGAATCTTTTTATGGAATTATATGATTCTTATTCTTTTATATAGTTCATCTTTATAAGTTCTACCAATTGGAATATGATGATTTTGAATTTCTATAGTTTGATCTTGCTCATAAAACGAATCTATCTTATTCCAATTTACAATATATGATCTATGAGTTTGAACAAAAAAGTTACGGTTTAATGCTTTTAATAAACTAGTTATGGAGTGACGCACTGATAATTTTTTATGATCAGAAGTAATAATAGAACAATAGTTTTTAGAATCTGTATGCGCAAAAATAATAGTATCAATTGCTACCTTAACTAACTTATTCCCACATTTAATAAATAAATGGGTTGACTGTTCCTTTCTCTTTTCTTTTATGAGTCCCGTTTCTTGTGGTTCAGGAAACATTAATGAATTTTTATAAAAAGAGTTTACTTTTTTAGTTAATCCTAAACTTGCGTGTTTGGATTTAATATAAAATCCAATAACAATACCGTCATCAGTATGTTTAATTATCTGTTTTTGTATGGTAAGTGATGCATTGAGATTACTTAGTGATGTGTTTTTTAAATCCTTAAGATCAATATCTAATTCTTTTAAATAAGCATCATCCGACTCTAGGTTATAGGGTTTCATAGTATTTGCTTTTTTGATGTTCACTTTATCAAATCTAATCAGGGTATAGGCTAGAATACAAATACTTATTATTGGCATTTATAAATTAAGAGTTGAAATTTATAAATTTCAACTATCTATAAAACACTATAATTATTTCTTTAGATCACTATTAAATCTTTACATTCGTATGATATAATTTATTATCAAAAAAACACTGTTGAAAAGGGCTCTACTAATGAAGATCAAAAATCTATCTATAATTTATGTAATCATATTGTTATTGACAGGTGAATTTGTGGTTGCACAGGATAATTATATAGAGCTCGTAAATCTTATAAGAAAAGAAAAAGTAGATTCTTTAAAAGTAAAAATTGCCCAAACACATCTTAATAGTGCTATTCGCAAGTCTGACACATTAAATATGGCAAATGCTTACCTATTCTTATCTCTTTATCAGCCTAGTAAGAAGGTTGCCTATATAGATAGTGTTATTAGTATTACCAAAAGTAAAAACTATTTAAGATTCCCATCTGTAAGTTATTTACAAAAAGGTGTAATTAAATATGAGCTAGGACAATATATAGAAGCTCTAGAACTTTATGTAAAAGCATCTGAAGCTGCTAAAAAAAGTGGTAATGATAGAATATATTTGATAGCAAAATTTAATATCGGATTACTAAAAAATATGTCTGGTGATCGAGAAGAAGCACTAACTATTTTTAATGAATATATAAACTTCATAGAACAAAAACCCGAAAATCAAGATCAATTCAATTACAACCGTGTGTTATTTGCACTAGCAGATTCTTATATCCATACCAAAGACTTAGCGCTAGCAAAAACAACTATCGAAAAAGGAATAAAAGAAACCTTAAAAACAAATGATTCTACAGTTTACTCATATATTTTAGTAACATCGGGAATACATCAATATTTGCTAAACAATTATAGTAAAGCAATTGATAGCCTAAAAAAAGGAAAAAAATTGATTACCAAGTTTGATGATTCAGAAACAAGAATTGCAACCTGCGATTACTACATTGGCAGAAGTTATAAGGACTTAGGAAATGAAGAAAAAAGTATTTTTCATTTTAAAAAAGCGGATACGATACTAAGAAAAACAAAAGATGTAATCCCAGATATTATTAATATTTATGATTATTTAAAGGCTTTTGCAAAATCCGAAAACAATTATGAGTTACAACTAGAATATCTTAATACGCAATTAGAACTTGATAGCATTAGACATGCAAATCAAGTAAGCCTAACAAGAAATATTACTAAAAAATATGATGCTGCAGAACTAAAGTCAGAAAAAGAAAAACTCATAAAACAATTTGAAAGAGATACTTTTTTAAAGAATAATACAATTAATTTTTTAATTACATTATCCATAATTTTGGTATTGATTGCTATTTATGGTTTTAGAAAAAGTTATCTAAACAAAATACGCTTTCAGAAATTATTAAAAGAACAAAAGCAACCTAAAGTAGATCAATCAGAGATTATTAAAAATGTCAATGAAGAATTAACTAAAAAACCTGACATAGATATTCCTACTGATGTAATAGAAACAATTTTAAAAAAGCTTCATGATTTTGAAGATAAAAAACAATTTGCAAAAAAGCATTATACACTCAATTCTTTAGCGAAAGAACTACAAACCAATAGTGCATATTTATCAAAAATCATCAATGTCTATAAAAATGTAAATTTTGCAAATTACCTGAATAATTTAAGAATTGATTTTGCAGTTGATCAACTTAGTTCTAATAAGTCATTACGATCGTATACAATACAGGCTATTGCAGAAGAAGTTGGTTTTAAAAATGCGCAATCATTTTCTTCTGCTTTTCATAAAAAAACAGGCATATACCCATCCTATTTCATAAAACACATAAAACCTTAATATTCAGCACCAAAAATACTTTTTGTTATCTTGAAATTTATAAATTTCAAGAATATTTACGTGTATTATTATGACTAAAATTGTAGATTGTGAAAACACAAATCGAAACAATATGAAAAGGGGAAAACTTAAAAAATTGAGTTTGGATAAAGTCAAAATTGCTCAATTAAATAATACACATGCAATTTGGGGTGGTTCTATACCTACAACTTCAACTGAAATTCCAACTATTACAGAACTTACAGGAACTCATACTAAAACATGTGATGATATTGGCACACATACTTCTACTAAAACGGGTGCTGGGAGTAGTATTTCTATCTGTATGGAATGAAATTTTTATATCTACACTACAAAACATGTACTATGAAAAAAAGAAATAAATTAAGCTTAGACAAAATTAAAATAGCTAAACTGAATAACCTACGATCTATTGTTGGAGGATCATTCTACGATATACAAGATGGTACGGTACTTATAGATCCAAATGATTTACTCACAGTTGGAGATACAAAAACAACTTCTACAAAAACAGGTGCTGGTAGTATCGGTACTACTGCAACTGACACTAATATTTAAATAAAATTTAGAAGTTTTTTAATAATAAATATAAAATATCAGTATCCGTTGATTTGGATAATATAGTAATACTTTAACTTTTTTGAAAAATGAAAAATAGTCAAAGAAAAAAAATAAGTCTAGATAAAATAAAAATAGCTAGATTGGATCATCTTGATAAATTTAATGGAGGATCACAAGACACTACAGATCAAGTTACCAATATAGTCAATTGTTTTACAAAACTAACCATTTGTAAAACTCAGGGGGATTGTAATGTTTCTACTAAAACTATTGCTTTAAGTGGTGATATTCATTGTTTAACAATTTAACTAAGAAGAAAAAGGAATATTATTTATCGAAGTAAAGAAGTTAGATCACCTTTAAGCGTCTATAAATATACTCTTTAAAAGTCCGACCAATAGGAATATGATGTCCTTGTATTTCTATGGTTTGGTCATATTCATGTAATGAGTCTATTTTATTCCAATTTATAAT
This sequence comes from Aquimarina sp. Aq107, assembly GCF_943733665.1. Classification (NCBI taxonomy): domain Bacteria; kingdom Pseudomonadati; phylum Bacteroidota; class Flavobacteriia; order Flavobacteriales; family Flavobacteriaceae; genus Aquimarina; species Aquimarina sp. Aq107. The sequence goes on from NZ_OX030782.1 coordinate 2,637,126, forward strand.
ATAAGATCTATGTGTTTGTACAAATTCTAAGCTTTGAAGTTTCTTACTTAATTTTAATATAGAATATCTTACAGATAATTTTTTGTGATCTGTAGTAACTATAGAACAATAGTTTTTAGAATCTGTATGCGCAAAAAGTATCGAATTTAAATTCACTTTAATCAGTTTATTTCCACTTTTTACAAATATATTCTCTGGCTCATTAGTTCCGTGATTTTCTGAATTAATCTCTTGTTTTTGAGCCAATATTAATGCAGCTTGTAAATCATCTTTATTTATTGGTTTTGTTAGATAAGCTGCTGGATTGATGGTTGCAGCTTTACTCATTACATCCTTATCATTGTCTGAAGTAGCAAAAAATACTGGTATTTCATATAGTGTTTTAATCTTATACCCTAATGCAATACCTGATTCTCTACCATTTAGATGAATATCTAAGATTACTGCATCTGGTTTCAACTCTCCGATCTGTTCTTGTGCCTCAAATGGATCACCTGAACTACCAACACAAAAATATCCCAATTCTTCTAAAGTGATTTTAATATCTTCTAGATGAAATATATCATCCTCTACTATATAAATATTCATGATCTGTATGCTTTATTTACGCTGATAAAGGTTTAGAAATTGCCCCTTCTTCTTTAGTCAGCGATATGGTTATGGGAATGCTTAAGTCAAAACGTGTGCCAATTCTTTTTTCTGAAGAAACATTGATAGTTCCATTATGCATTTTTATAAAGCGATAAACTAGGTTAAGCCCTAGCCCTGTTCCTTTTTCACCTTGTGTTCCTATAGTAGATTTTTTTTCTAATAAATTAAAAAGGTTTTCTAGTTTACTCTGAGACATTCCTACTCCTGTATCAATTACCGAGCATAAAAACATATCATTTTTGTTTTTAAATTCTATTCGAATATTTCCTTCTTCGGTATATTTTAATGCATTACCTATCAGGTTTCTAAAAATGACATGAAAAGCTCCTTTATCAAAATTAATAGAAAAATCATCTTCATGTTTTAATTCTATTTTGGTTTTCTTATATATAGCCTGTTGGTTATATGATGATATGATCTCTGTTAACTCTTTATTCACAGAAATTGTCTGAGGATTCATTTTATATCCATTCATTTGTTCTAATGACCAATTCAATAAATTATCTAACATATTGGATAAACTCTCTGAGTTTTGTTCTAGTGCTTGTGATAGTTCTATTGTTTTTTCATTATTCCCATTTTCTACATGATATTTCAATATTTTACCTGATCGTTGGAAAGGGATTATCATACCTCTAAGATCGTGCGCTATAATAGAAAAAAGACGATTCTTAACTTGATTTGTAGAAACTAATTCTTTTTGTTGTTTTCTCAACTTTCTAAAAGCCCAAGCTCCAATTCCTAACAACAAAAACAAAAATGCAGCTGCTATCAAATACATATATTGCTGACTTACCGCTTTTTGCGCAATCTGTTTTTGCTCTTCTTTTTGTTTGTTAAGAGTCGCTATCGAAAGTTCTTTCTTTTTAGTATCGTACTTCTTCTCTAAATCCGCTACTTTAGTTTTAACTTCTTCATTTTCAACAGAATCTTTTATAAAGTGGTATTTCTTAAGATACATTAACGCCTTTTTAGATTCCCCAGTATTTTCATAATAATCACTCTTGTAATAGTGAAGACTCTTTTCGAATGTCAATATTTTTGATTTATCTGTTTCTATTTCTAATAAATCTATATATTTCTTGGCACTTGGGAAATTTCGTTTTTTGAGACTAATTTTCGCCATACCATCTATAGCTGATATTAACATCATATCATCCATTTTTTTTACAGCATTAGCATTCAATATGTTTTGATAAGCTTCTTTAAAATAAACTTCTGCTTTATCATAATCTTCTATATTTTCAAAATAGATAGTTGCTTTAGTATGCAGCGCATCGGAGATGAATCCATTATCATTTAATTTTCTTGCTATTACTAAAGTAGAGTCCACTGAACTTAGTGCATCCTCTGCTAGGTTCAATTTTCTTTGCGCATCTGCCATCCTAGAATAAGTAATCATCCGGACGTAACGATTATGAGTTTTATCTGATTCTTCTATTGCTTTCTTAAAATATTTTATGGCAATATCATATTGCTTTAGCCTTTTATATGAAGTTGCTAACATGCAGTAATACATATCCAAACCAGATGGTTTATCATCTTGTTCCAATACCTCAATAGCTTTTAAAAAACTATCCACCGCCTTTTCATATTTAGATAATCTTATAGAGTATGTCCCCCTATTTCCATAACAAGATGGTAAATAACTAGTAAAGTTGTTTTTCTCAGATATAATAACTGTACTATCGGTATGTTTTAGAGCTTTTTCATAATCTGCTTCTATATCAGCTAAATAAGCGTGTGTTTGATGATATAGAATCCAATGTTCACTCTCAGGATACTTAACAAGAAGTTTTCTAGTTTGCTTTAGTAATAATTCTGCCTCTGTTTTATTATTTTGTAATGCTAAATTATATGCTTTTTTTCCATATGCGGATGATAATAATTCTGAATCATCAATCTTCTTGGCCAGCTTAATACCTTTATCTAAATAATAAATAGATGAATCAATATTTCTTTGGTTCAGAAACATATAACCTCGAGATATTTGTATTTCTGCTTTACATTTTTCATCAACTTTGTTAATCATTTCCCTACAAAACCTAAATGCTATCTCATAGCTTTGAATAGTATCCATTGTTTTATGCCACCGTTCGCAATACTCATTCTCTGTTTGAGAATATATAGAGAAAGACATAAAAAAACTAAATAATAGTAATAGTAATTTTTGGAGTGTCATAGTGAGGTATTTGATTTTAAGAATTTTATGTAGAAATTACTGTATTATCTGTTTTTTTATAAAGGTTTTATTTTGTTAAAGGAAAGTTTAGGTCAAACCGAGTACCAATTCTTTTTTCTGAAGAAACATTAATAGTTCCATTATGCATTTTTATAAAGCGATAAGCAAGATTAAGTCCAAGCCCAGTTCCTTTTTCACCTCGCGTTCCTTTGGTTGATTTTCTTTCTTCTAAATTAAAAATATTTTCGAGTTTACTCTTAGATATTCCGACTCCGGTATCAATTACCGAACATAAAAACAGATCATTTTCGTGTTTAAATTCTATCCAAATGTTTCCTTCTTCAGTATACTTTAAAGCATTCCCTATTAAATTTCTAAAAATCACATGAAAAGCTCCTTTATCAAAATTAACGGAAAAATCTTTCTCGTATTTTAGTTCAATATTGGTTTTCTTATATATAGCCTGTTGATTATAAGATGATATGATCTCTGTTAACTCTTCATTTATAGATATTGTCTGAGAGTTCTTTTTATAACCATTCATTTGTTCTAAAGACCAATTCAATAAATTATCGAGCATATTGGATAAACTTTCTGAATTTTGCTCTAATGATTGAGACAATTCTATCGTCTTTTCATGATTACCTTTTTCTATATGATATTTTAATATTTTACCTGATCGTTGGAATGGAATAATCATTCCTCTAAGATCATGAGCGATAATAGAAAAAAGTCGATTCTTAACTTGGTTTGTAGAAACCAATTCTTTTTGTTGTTTTCTCAATTTTCTAAAAGCCCAAGCTCCAACTCCTAACAACAATAACAAGAAACTAGTTGCCAATAAATACAAGTTTTGTTGAGCCTGTGCTTGTTTAGTTATATTCTTTTGCTCATCTTTTTCTTGGTTAAGAGTAGCTATAGCTAATTCTTTCTTTTTAGTGTCATATTTTTTTTCTAAATCTGCTACTTTAGCGAATACTTCTTTACTAGCTATAGAATCTTTTAGAGAATGATATTTTTTTAAAGCTATTAGCGATTTTTCATATTGATTTGTTCGTTCATAATATTGTACATAAATCTTTAAAAAATAGATTTCATACTTAATAGAATTTAAATCTTTTTTAATTATTTCAAGTTCTTCTATTAACTTATAAATCGATAAATAATCTTCTTTAACAAAGTATAAATCTATTAATGATTTTACAGATTCAAATAAAAGTTCTTTGTCCTTTGACTTTTTAGCAGAAGCATATGCCAAATTAAAATATTCCTCTGCTTTTTTATTGTCTTTAAAATTTTCAAAATATAATATCCCTTTTTCAATTAAGAGTAAAGTCCTAAAACTTATATCAACATTTTTTTTTGCTAAGATCTCAGATGAATCTAATGCTTTTTTTGCTTTTTCATTTTCCCCAAGAAACCTGTAACACCTAGATAGTTTTTGGTAATTATTCATTAAACTGAGTTGATGGTCTTGTTTTCTTGTAAAGGATATTGCTTTTCTAAATAGATCTTTGGCTTTATCATAATATTGTAATTCTAAATAAGCTTTTCCTAAATTTCTATAGGTTCCTCCGATATCTTTTAAATATCCTTCTCTTTCTTTTATCTCAAGTGCTTTGATAAAATTCTTAGCCGAGTCTTCATAATTCCCTAATTTATAGTAGCAATATCCCAAATGATCGTATGTTTCATGAACAAGCTCTTCATAACCACTTTGTTTAGCAGCAATAATCGTAGAATCCATATAATCAATTGCTAAATAATAATCTGCAGTAACAAATGATATATACGCATTCTGTTCATAATATCTAATCCAACTTTTACTATTAGGATATGGAAGCAATAATTTTCTAGATAATTTTAATAATTGTTTAATTTCGGTATAAGCCTCTTTTCTAATCAATACCGAAATTTTGCTATTATAAGCGTCAGACAAAGCCTCATTTGCTTTTATTTTTTTTGCATATTCAATAGCTTTTTTATGATATAATAAAGAACTATCTATTTCCAACTTTCTAAAAAAAAGCTCTGCAATTTCACTATAAATACGAACGCGACATTCAGGATTAACTTCTAATAAAACTCTTTTAGAATATTGAATTCCTTTATCTAAATCGACTACTTGGTCTAGTCTATCTCTCCAAACATCACAGCTATCTTCAGCGTTCTGAGCATATATATTAATATTCGTATAGATAAAAACGAATATTAGTATATATTTTACTTTGATCATCGTTAGCTATTAATAAAGTACAATCAAGAAATACTTTAGTTACTATATCAAAGATAATCGCTTAAAATTTATTTTAGTTTGATTGTTACTAAAATATTAACAATCTAATATAAAGATTAAATAAGAACTAAATACATCATAAAATAACCTTGTTATTTATTAGATTCCTTCTCGCTTATTTACAGGAGTAGTAGGATTATAACCAAATCCAGAAATTTTAATTTCTACATTAAGTTGATTAAGAATATACCCTATCGTAGCGTAATGATGAATCGCATGGCTATTTGCATGTGCGAGAATGCTTTCTAACGTATAATTGACTGTAACTTTTCCTTGTCCCATATTATCTGTAACATGAATGAGATAATCAGTATTTACATCAACATAAGAAAGTAACGTTTCTTGTAGTGTATATATATGATCCTTTGTTGCTTCTATACTTGTAGATAAAATCTCATCGCGCTTACGAGCAGTAAGATCGATATCATTAGTATCTAGACCATTAATAATACAATCAAAAAAATCCAATGTATGTCTCATATGAGAACCTATACTAGAATAGTATGGTCCTACAGAAGCATTACAGTAAGTTTCTAAAGTTATTGCGTCTAATAAAGCAATAGCATTATTTAGATTATGGTTTATTGAAGATATGATAAGTTCTTTCATAGGGAATTATGGACGTAATATACACAATAAACTTACATAATAACTTTTGTAAAACGTTAAAATTATAATTTACATAGGTACTATACAATACGCAACGACTAACCTCGTTATGAGTGAATCAAATGATGAAAGCATCTATTAAACAGTAGGATATCTATCACTTTATTTATGGGTTACCCATAAAAATTAAGACAAAGTGCGCATTTCATCGATTAATGACAAATATTTTTGGATGTTACTTAGAAAATATTGTATACTTGTACTGTTCATTAAAAAGCCCCATAAAAATGAAAAGAATAGCATCAATCTTATTTTTACTTTGTTTTATTCCCCAAGCCAATGCCCAAAACCTTTATGAAGATGCTTTAACTGCTGCTAGTTATGCATATTCTCATTCTAAAAAGGCGCACGGAGCAAATAATGTATTTCATACTCAGGAATATGCTGATAAAGCAATAGAAGCTCTTGAGAAAGTAGAAGCACTTGCTGATAAGTGTGGTTGTGAAGAAGCTAATGAGACAGCATATGAGGCTAAAACTAATATGGTAAGCTCACTAGATCAAGATACTTATGAGCGAAGCAGATATTATGCAAAACAGGCAAAAGATCTTGGTCCTAAATTATTAGAACAATTAACCGATTGCCAAGCTAATAATGGTAGTAGTGAATCTTATGTGGTGGATGCTGTTAGTGAAGAAGAAGAAGCAATAGCAGTTGCTTCTGAAGAAGTAGCACAAAAACAAAAAGAATTAGAAGAGCAAAGACGTCAGTTAGCTATTGAACAACAGAAATTACAACAGCAAATTGCAGAACAACAGAAAGCTCAAGCAGCATTCGAAGCTCAACGTGCTGAAGAATTAAAAGAACAAACAGTAGTAAAAGCTAAAGCAGAACAAGCATTACAAAAACTAGAAAGTGCTTTACAAGAATTAAGTATAGCTTTTGATGATGAATCAATCTTCGAATCTCAAAAGGATTATTTAAGAAGTGAAAATGATTTACAAAACGAAACTTTAAATGATACAAAAAGTTTTTATGTAAATAGAGCTAAAGAACTTACTAAAAGTGCTATGCAACAATTCGCTGGATACACAGAAAATTAATACAATTGAATTTTATTTTGTAGCCCCAAAATAAAATTTTTTAGAAGCGACATCTTAATTTAAGATGTCGTTTTTTTTGATCTAATGTGAATAAAATTTAAAGCAACATATTTAGTTTTATGGAAATATTCCATAAATTTGGAAAAATTCCATAAAACTAAATATTGAGAACTATATTACATCTTGATCTTGATACATTTTATGTATCAGTAGAACGTCTTATTGATAGTTCATTACAAAAAAAACCTTTACTAGTAGGTGGTATTAGTGATCGTGGTGTTGTAGCAGCCTGTAGCTATGAAACCCGAGCATTTGGTATACACTCAGGAATGTCTATGAAGATAGCGAAAGAACTATGTCCAGAAGCTACAATCATAAAAGGTAATGCGGGTACATATAGTAGATACTCTGATCTAGTTACAGAAATTATTAAAGATAAAGTTCCTGTTTTTGAAAAATCTAGTATAGATGAATTTTATGCAGATTTATCAGGAATGGATAAATTTTTTGGTGCCTATAAGTATGCATCAGAACTTAGACAAACCATCATATCAGAAACCGGTTTACCAATATCTTTAGGTTTTGCTCAAAACAAGATCGTATCTAAAGTAGCTACTAATGAAGCGAAACCTAATAATCAATTAAAAATTGATTTTGGTACCGAAAAACCTTTTCTAGCTCCGTTATCTATCAAAAAAATTCCTATGGTTGGTGACAAAACTTTTCTAACACTTCGTAATCTAGGAGTGCGGCAAGTAAAAACAATACAAGATATGCCTGTAGATGTTATGAAAAGAGTTTTAGGAGTAAATGGATTAACTATATGGAAAAGAGCAAATGGAATAGATAACACACCAGTTATTGGTTTTTCTGAACGTAAATCTATATCAACAGAAAGAACATTCGATAGAGATACCATAGATGTTCACAAACTACGTAACATTCTTATAGCAATGACAGAAAACCTTTCATATCAATTGCGTAGAGGAAATAAACTGTCTGCGTGTATTGCAGTAAAAATAAGATATTCTGATTTTAACACATACTCTAAACAACTTAAGATTCCGTATACCAGTGCTGATCATATTCTAATCCCAAAAATTCTAGAACTATTCGAAAAATTGTATCAAAAACGATTATTAGTACGATTGATAGGTATTAGATTTAGTCATTTGGTAACCGGAAATTATCAAATAAATCTGTTTGAGGATAATGAAAAACAACTTAATCTATACAAAGCATTAGATCATATTAGAGGTCAATACGGAGATCGTAGCGTAATTAGAGCTGTAGCTATGGGGGCAAAAACTATCGGTAGAATGCAAAATCCATTTAATGGCCAACCTCCAATTGTATTAGCACATAGAAAACAATAAACGTGTATCTTAATTGTCATTCATATTACAGTTTACGATTCGGAACTTTTTCTGAAATAACATTATTAGAACTTGCTAAAGAAAATAAAGTAGACGCTATAGCTTTAACAGATATTAATAATACATCAGCTTGTTTAAACTTTATTAGAAAAGCAAAAGAGTATAAAATCAAACCTATTGTAGGTATTGATTTTAGAAATAATCATCAACAACTATATGTTGGTATTGCTAAAAACAACGAAGGATATAAAGAATTAAATGATTTTTTATCCTACCATTTTCATAATAAAATTGAGTTTCCTAAAAACGCTCCGCTATTCAATAATGTTTTTATCATATACCCTTTTAAACTAATTATAGAAACAAAAAAAAATAATTTTTTATCAAATGAATTTATAGGTATTTCTATAAAAGATTTAGCGAAACTTAGGTTTTCAAAGTATCTAAAACTAGAAAAAAAACTTGTTACACTACAACCTGTAACTTTTAGAACTAAAAAAGATTTTAATGCGCATCGTTTACTAAGAGCTATCGATAATAATATTCTATTGAGTCGTTTACCAGAGGATCAACAAGCATGCTTTTCAGAAAAAATGATCCCCAATGATGAAATTAAAAAACAATTTATTGAATTTGATTTTATTATAAAAAATACCGAAATCATACTAAATCAATGTAATGTAAGTTTCAATTTTTCTAAAAACAAACCTTCATTAAATCAAAAAACCTATACGGGAAGTATAGAAGAAGATAATATCTTATTAAAAAAATTATGTAAAAAGGGCCTTCCCTATCGATATAATAAACCAACAAAAAAAGTACTCGATAGATTAAAAAAAGAACTTGATTTAATTACCAAAATGAATTTTGTTTCTTATTTCTTAATTAACTGGAGAATTATTTCTTACGCTCAGGAAAAAGGGTATTACTATGTTGGTCGTGGTAGTGGTGCTAATAGCATAGTAGCTTATCTTCTAAAAATTACAGATGTAGACCCTATCGAATTAGACTTATATTTCGAAAGATTTATAAATTCACATCGTACTAGTCCTCCAGACTTTGATATTGATTTTTCTTGGAGAGATAGACAGGATATTACACGATTTATATTTTCAGAATTCGAAAATGTCGCATTACTAGGGGCATATGTAACTTTCCATTATAAAGGAGCTGTAAGAGAGTTAGGTAAAGTATTTGGTTTACCCAAATTCGAAATCGATAAACTCAGTGAAGGTAACTACGATTACAATTCTTTAGATCATATCCATAAACTAGTAATTGTTTATAGTCAACTTATACAAGGAATTCCCAATTATATAAGTATTCATGCAAGTGGTATATTGATTAGTGATAGATCACTTCATAATTATGCAGCTACCGATATACCTCCCAAGGGTTTTCCTACTGTACAATTTGATATGATCATTGCAGAAGATCTTGGACTATATAAGTTTGATATTTTGGGGCAACGTGGACTTGCTAAGATTAAAGAAGCAATAAAGATTATTGAATACAATCAACCAGAAAAGGCAAACTTTGATATTCACGATATAGATAGCTTTAAAAAAGACCCTAATATCAATGGTCTAATAAGAGATGCAAAATGTCTTGCTTGTTTTTATGTAGAATCTCCTGCAATGCGTATGCTGTTAAGTAAACTTAAAACCGATAATTATTTAGGATTAGTTGCTGCAAGTTCTATTATACGACCTGGAGTTGCTAAAAGTGGGATGATGCGTGAATATATCTTACGAGAACACGATATCGAAAGACGAAAAAACTCGCATCCTATTATGTTGGATCTCATGAAAGAAACTTATGGAATTATGGTATACCAAGAAGATGTTATAAAGGTAGCGCATCTTTTTGCCAAACTAACCCTTGATGAAGCTGATGTGTTACGCAGAGGAATGAGTGGTAAATTTAGATCTCGTAAAGAATTTAAAGAAGTTCAAAAAAAATTTATTCAAAACTGCAAAAATGAAGGATATGAAGATAAATTAATTTTTGAAATATGGGATCAAGTAGCCAGTTTTGCTGGATACGCTTTTCCAAAAGGGCATTCTGCTTCTTATGCAGTAGAAAGCTATCAAAGTTTATTTCTAAAAGCCTATTTCCCTCTAGAATATCTTGTAGCTACATTAAATAATGGAGGCGGATTTTATCGACCAGAAGTATATCTACATGAAGCTAAGCTACTAGGGGCAAAAATCCTAACTCCATGTATAAACATTAGCAAATACGAACACATTCTTATAAATAATGATATTTACCTAGGATTAAGCATCTTACGTAACTTAGATTATAAAACTTCAGAACTTATACTATCAGAACGCAAACAACATGGAACTTACTTGTCACTTAACAATTTTATCGATAGAGTACCTATAAGCATTGAACAAATAAGTATACTGATTAAAATAGGCGCATTTGCATACACACAAAAGAACAAACACGAATTATTATGGGAGGCACATTTTAAATTGAATACTACTTTACCTGACCAGAATCAACCTGTTTTGTTTGAAGAAAAACACACTAAATATCAATTACCAAAGTTTCAAACATCAAAATTAGAAAATGCCTTTGAACAAATTGAATCTTTTGGATTTCCAATTTGTGGATATTACGAAATACTGGTATCAAAACCTATGAATCAAAATCGAGCTAATCAATTCAAAAATTTTATTAATAAAAAGATTGATATCTATGGGTATTTAATTGCTATGAAAAATACTAGAACTTCAAAAGGTAAGCGTATGGCATTTGGTACTTTTTTAGATCAATTTGGGGATGTTTTTGATACGGTTTTATTTCCTCCTATACAGGAAAAATATAAACTTAGACATAAAGGGGTTTATCGTATGTATGGTAAAGTAGTACAAGAATTTGGTTTTTTAAGTATTGAAATTATAAAGATTGTAAAACAAGATTACATTCAAGACCCCAGATACACATAGGTTAAACTTTTTATCTTTCTATTAACCAGGTATTTAATTGCAATCCAATTTAATATCAACTTGATTTAATTCCCTCCATATTGATTCATCAAATGATTTTGGAGATACCCTAAAATAAACTATGTGCTTTTTTAAATGATTACAATAAGATAAAGAAATCTTTGTGTGTAATTTTATATACTCATTCTTAAAAAAAACATCATAAACCTCTATAATACCATCGAAAGATGATGTTGAGTCTTCAGATTTTTTAAATGTTGTATTCGTATTTGGTAGCCTTTTAAACAGTTTTAATTTTGTAAGTAATCCTGTCTTCATAAGTCCTGTAAAATAAGTCTCCATATCAGATTCGATTTTAGAAACAGTAAGGTTTGGATTAGTATCTAAAACCCATATAAAAACATAACTGAAATATTCTTCATGTTCTTTATCACCCCATCCTTCTGCAAAACGTATATGTTCTTCTCCCTCATAAGGAAGTGAACGAGCAAAAATTAATGGAAACTCTAGAACCTCTTTTCTCCAAGTATCCGGAGCTTCTAAAAGGTTATCAATTTGGTTAGTTTTACACCCTTCTATCAAAATAATAATCACAAAACTTAAAATAATTTGTAATAAACGTGCTTTCATAAATATTAAATTTTAAAGCTTACAAATTAAATCATCAAAACTTCTCGAATGAGATTATGTGATAAATGGGAATCTTTTGGGATAAACAGGAAGAAATAAAAATAATAGTATTTAGAAACGAGAAAAACACTGTATATCTAACTTTGTAAAATTTTATTAAACCAAGTTATTTTAGACCTAGAAACTGGGATTTTAATACTCAATCCAGTTATAGTTAATTGATATCCTCTCGCATTTCCTTTTATCTTCTCTACCATTTTTGTGTTAACTAAATAAGAGCGATGACATCTAAATAAAAATGGGTACTCTATCAATTTATCACCAACATTAGCTAATGTATTTCTAAGTAAAAAACTACAAACTTCTCCTTTATTAAAATAAAAAATCTCAACATAATTACCACTACTTTTAATTGCCAAAATTGCACCAGGATATACTAAAAACTCTTCTTTATCTAATCCAGAACTAAGTAAAACTTCTTTTTTCAAAGAAAAATCTAACGGTACAGATTCTGATGGTATCGAATAATTAGTATTTCTAAAAAATGTATCTAATACTATATAACGTTTTATAAATAAAGAGAGAGGAATAAATAAGACCTCAAAAATCATTATATATTTTAACGTAGATACTAACCAATCTAAATAATCATGATTATTGAATCCTCCAACTAATAAATTAATAATAAACGATAATACTAGAAATATCGAAATATCTAATACAATAGATTTAGTATATATATAAAAAGTAGGATTAGTACTAGAATTATCTAGTCCAATATTAGAGAAAGATGGTATTATAACTCTTGTTATAAAAGTTATTACAAATACTAAAAACGCTGTAAGTAAAGAATCACTAAAAACTCTAAATAATGGATAAGATCTATATTCAAACGGTTGAAATAATAATAACAATAAGAAAACTAAAGCACCAAATATAAATGATATTAAAAATGCGCTTTTTATTTTTATTGAAACTCTTGTCTCTTTCAGTGCTTGTAAATTAAGTATCATATACCAATATTAAGGTACTTAAAATTAAATGGATATTGCAAACAAAGCAAGAATT